>NZ_SOHI01000021.1:0-4982 GCF_004403585.1 Cryobacterium sp. Hb1
GCCGCATCCTCAAACGCTACCTGGCCAGAAGCATCTACCGGCACCTCAACACCGCGTCAGCCACAAAATTGAGGGTTGACGAGATATAGAAGCTTCATTGAGATTCCCAGTGCCCAGGCACGGCGCGGTCCTCAACCTCCGCCGGTCGCTCGCTGATCATGGTCATGTCCGGGATCTTGCCGGAGTTCTTCGCAGCAGGCCGTCTGGGACGCCGGATGGCGCGGCCGGTGCGTAAATGCTGATGCAGATCACCGCGCAAGTCACCCCGCCCGCCCCCATAAAGCGCCTGGTAGATCGCTTCCGGGCTGACTCGCATTTCCTGCCGATCGGGAAACACCGCAGCCAGATGGTCACTGATNCCTAGCCTTGGGACGACGTCCGCGAAGCTCGGCCTGCTTCTGCGCCGCATACGGGGCGTACTTCGTCTCTCGACTGATCGTGGCTGCAGACCGGTCCACCAGGGCAGCGATCGCCCGCACACCGGTGCCACCCCGGTGCAAGTCCGCGATCTGCAGTCGTTCCTCCAAGGACAAGTACCGCCCCGACTCTCTGCCTCAGGAAGAGGGAACCGCCCGCCCGTTGCTTGACGCCAACGCCGTCCAGTTCGTCGATTCACCCCGACAGCAACGCACGCTGCAGTCAGCGTCGAACCTTGACTCATCAACACCCAAAACCGCGCCTGCTTCTCCACCAACTCATACTTCGACCACACGTACAACACCTCACAAATGGGAGTGTTGCGACGACCGGTTGAATCCGCCTTCCCCTTGCGGACCGCAGCCCTCCGTCCATTCCACTAGCCGTACCGCAGGTCGTCCTGTGAGCAGTTCACACGGTCACGCCGAGTGCGACCCGCAGTCCATCCTTGGCACGTGCGTACCGACCGCGGGCCGTCGGTGCGGGAATCCCGACGACCTGCGCGGCCTGAGCGAGGGTGAAGCCGTCCCAATGGACGAGCTGAACGATTTCCCGGAGCTCGGGGTTGAGGTGGGAGAGCGCGTCCCGCACCTCGCTGCCCTCGTCGGCTGCCGGCGCGGTCCGGGCCGAGATGACGTGAGTTCGAATCTTCTCGGACAGTGCGAGGCGACGTCGTTCACCGCGGGAATGGTTCAGGAGGGATCCTCGGGCGAGACCGAAGATCCACATCCGGGCCTCTTCAGCGTCGTCAGGAAGATCGCTTACTCGGCGCCAGGCGACCATCATGGTGTCGCCGAGGAGATCGGCGGCGTCGTCGGGCCCCACTCGGCGTTGCAGGTAACGCAGCACGTCCCCAGCGCACTGGTCGAGGATTTCCGTCAGCCGTTTGGCCTTCTGCCGGGCGTTCACTGCGCGACGACCCCGCACTGGACCTGCAGGTCAGAGACGACCACGCCTGTCGTCGCTGACAATCGTGTGATCGCCATTTTCACAGCGACCATGTTGGCTGCCGCGTAGGTGCCGTCATCCGTCTCGGGTACCGATCCGGGAGGCCGGTCTTCGATGGTTCCGTCATCGGTGACCACGACCACGGAGTGCTCAGTGCGGATGTCCGTTGCGATCTGTTCGATATCGGTGGGATCGACCTGAAGAGCGCCCATCGATTCAACGAACGCGTCCCAGTCTCCCGACGCGGCCTCGTGCTGGAGGGCGATGCGTCCCTCACACGCTCGGCCGCTGGGAAGCACGAATGCGTGGGCCATGTCAGGATTCTCAGCCCAGGGCAGCCACGCGAAGACGCCGGTGGCTGTGGCAGCGCCGGCAGTACCTGTCAGCGCCAGAGCGAGGCCGAATCCGACAACCAGACGAGCCGTCCAGCGAGACGGAGTCCCGGTTGCGACTTCGCGTGCTGCTGCCCGGTTCATCACCTCAAGATCGCGCTGCACACCGGGCGTGATCGGCACCGTCCTCGGTGATGATTGGCTGAGCATCTTGTCGAGTGGGTCTGTTGGGTTCATGTGTTGCTCCAATTCGGAAGGGTGCGTCACTACAGACATGTCCGGACGGACTGGAAACGATCACTCGGCCAGTTGATTTCCCTGATGGGAAATAACGAACTTCTCGCACAGGCGAGAATGCCACCGCTGCTGCCGCCGACCGGGAAACCGGCCGACGCAACCTATCCGTACAGAAGCTATGCCATGTCGCTATTCCACGCGTAATTTCCGACACAGGTGACACGAGGTGCCTATTACAGGGTTCCGTGAGCAGACACTTTATGTGTGCTCCTGGACGTCGACGAGCCAGCCCTTCACTGAGCGTCGGCGCTGCTCGGGCGGTGGAGCAGCGAACTCTCCGACGTTAGGGAGCGGTTCGGCGTCTTCATCGGTGCGCAGCCGAACGCCCTGAGCCGGGGCCAACATCGCTGTATTCGCAACTGGCACGATCTCGATCATGTGTCGAGAGGGCGGAGTTCTCAGGAACGCACCATTGCCGAGGTCTCGGCCAACCATCGGCCACACGTCGCCGTCCGCCGGCATGATCGCTTCCGGCGGTGCGCCGTGGCCGGGCCGACGCTGCGACCGACGCTCGATAACGTCTTGCGAGACCGCGTGCACCGCGATGACCCTGCCGCGCACACGATCGGTGAACTCTTCCTCATGGTGCGACTCCATCGCGTCCACCGTGGCGATGAGTTCCGGTCCGAGCATGTCAGCGAGAGCAGCATGCGGCGTTCGCGTCTCGATACCGAAGTCGAACTCATCGCCGATGGCAAAAGCATCGCCGCAGCATTCCCATTCCCATTTCGTCAGCCACACGCGCGTCATAATGCCCACGCTAGCAACTCACTCGCTGCGGCTCAGCCGAAGCGTTGTGGATCCGCTACCGGAACGCTGTAGCTGTCCCATTCAGCGTTCGGCTTACGGGCACGACGTTTCGAAAGGCCGCGTCGGCAATCCGAGCCAAGCAGGCTCGAATCAGGGCTGCGGGATCAGAAAGTGCGCGACGACTGTCAGGGCCAGGATTACCGGCACGGCGAAGACGGTACTTCGGGACATACCGCCCAGCCACCGGTTTGCTCTGGGCCGAAGCAGCAGCCCGACGATGACAGTCGCGAGCAGCGTGAAGAAGATACTTGCGCTAATCAGCGACGCACGAAAAGGTAACAACTGTGGTGGGCACACCGCTGGAAGACTGGCCGAACAGGCCCAACCGGGCAGGACCGGCTGCGCCATCCAAAGCACTAGCAAGCCCAGAAGGACGACGCAAGCTGCGACTACAGGTGAGCGCGTGGCGCCGCGTGTCTTGTTGGGCATGTCGCCAGACTATCGATCAGGCACTCCTGTTGCACGACGACCATGGCGTCGGGGTCGTCGTCGAAGAACTGTATGTTCAGGGTGCAAGCGCTATATGCGTCGCGAACTTCTGCATTGCGCATGATGCCAGCCTGGGTAGCCGTCCCACTGAACGTTCCTCCTTCGGGACGCCCCCCGTACTCGCGATCGCATGGTCAGGTGTCCCAGGCCACGTCCCACAAAGACACGGCAGAAGGTCGCGTTAAGCGTCCGGCTTTCCGACAGAATTGGCGAGCAGCTGGTCACGCCTCAAGCGCGGCATTGATCGCGTGGGTCGCCGCGACGAGCTGCTCGACGGTCTGGTCCGGCGCTTTCACGTAGCGGTACACGAACGACGGAGCGAAGTGCCCGAAGCCGTCGCGCGGCATGACTTGCCCATCCGGCGATGCGAGGACCTCGCAGAGCGGCGCGAAATCGAACAGCTCCGGGTGCAATGTGGCGAATTCCTCGCGGGCGTCTCTGTCCTCTCCGGAGCGACCCTCGAGGTGTGGCAACACGACACACAACCGAAACTGTCCTTCCTGGTACTGCCACCCCGCTTGGATTTCGACGCCACCAACCCGAACTTGACGTCGCCAGCCGACTAGAGGCTGGCCGTGGCTGATGGCGGCCTCCGTCCATCCCACCGCCGGGCCTTCCGCCGCGACCACAGCCTGCACCCGCCGCGCGCGGAGCTTTCGGAGCGCGGTACGGGTTTGAGTCGAGTCAATCTCTGCGAGTTGCGAACTGTCCAGCCACGCAGACTCCTCCATGGAGTGCACGACAGTGGTGTCGAGTAGTGCGCTCAGGAGCCTCACGACTCGCGAGTACCGTCTGACCGTTTCGACCTCGTAGCTGCTGTCGTCATTGTCAGGGAGGGCGAGATCGATGCGTTCAGCGAGTTCCTGATAGCTCAGGTAGGTCCAGCCCTCGACTGGCTCATGCGGTGGGGACATGCTCAGCAGGATGTGCTGCGCGGGCGAACCCTTCCACCGCGCAGTCTTGCCGCGATATTCGTCGAGCTGGACTCGCTCGGGAAGCGAGAACACCTTGTTCTCGATGACCAACGGCGCCGCGTCCGGCCAATGGAGCACGAGGTCGAGGTTCTCTCGTTCTCGTTCGACGCGCCGCACTGTGGTTAGGCTTGTGGCGTCGTCGTTCGTGAGATCGCGGAACACAGCATCGGCCAGCTTTGGTAGAGCGTCGAAGAACCACGCGAGGAAGTTGCTGTGGAACAACTCGCGTTGGCCGTACATGATCCGCGCGAGCGGCTCCACGTTCAGTTCCCGGGCGATCGTCTGCACCGGCTTCTCATCGCTCGGTGGGATGCCGTCGAGGTAACGACGCACAGGGTTCGCTGCGCCCCTGGGCGGTGCAAGCCGTTCGACGCTCGTCTCTACGGCGCCGAGTTCTGGCGCAGGCACTCCATCGAAGCCCCACCGCCCTTCTTCGTCACCGGAATGCCAGGATTGGATTCGATATGCGCCTCGGACAACACCGCCTGCGACACCGAGCGCGTAGACCGCCCGTTGCCGAGTGTCCGCGCCCACGCGCCAGTACATGCGGGTCGCATCGTACGTCGCTCTCGCGTTTGCCTCGGGGGACCATTCCCGGTTGATCACGAAGATCACCGTTGGCCTTGCCCCCGGTTAGTGGACACGGGTTAAGCGGCGAGTTGAACTTCCGCGGTCTTTAACGAGTATTGCAGTTCGAAGTCGACGGGGCTGATTT
>NZ_SOHI01000025.1:0-47781 GCF_004403585.1 Cryobacterium sp. Hb1
CGCACCTTTGGGGTACGTATAGATACATTACGGCCACCACACCCACCCGTCAAAACGCCCCCCACCCGGGCGTGTCGCACCACCAGCATCCGCTCCCCCGCACGTGAAAAACCGGGCCCACGTTATGAACGTGGGCCCGGTTTACATCCTGGGCCCAGGGACGGGGCCCAGGCCCCGTCCCTGAAAACAGGGGCTAGTAGCGGTAGTGGTCTACTTTGTAGGGACCTTCTACCGGAATGCCCAGGTAGCCAGCTTGCTCGGGAGTGAGCACGGTCAGCTCGACGCCGAGAGCGTCGAGGTGCAGGCGGGCAACCTTCTCATCCAGCAACTTCGGCAGCACGTACACGCCAACAGGGTACTTCTCCGGCGAAACATACAGCTCAATCTGCGCGAGGACCTGATTGGTGAAGGAGTTGCTCATGACGAACGAGGGGTGACCGGTGGCGTTGCCCAGGTTCATCAGGCGCCCCTCCGACAGCACGAGCACGCTACGCCCGCTCGGCATGCGCCATTCGTCGACCTGCGGCTTGATCTGCACCTTGACCGCCCCCGGCAGCGACTCGAGCGCGGCCATATCGATCTCATTGTCGAAGTGGCCAACGTTGGCGACGATGGCGAGGTGCTTCATACGCAGCATGTGGTCGACACCGATGACGTTGAAGTTTCCGGTGCCACTGACGAAGATGTCGACCTGTTCGACGACGGAATCGAGGCGGGCGACCTGAAAACCGTCCATCGCGGCCTGGAGCGCGTTGATCGGGTCGATCTCGCTCACGATCACCCGAGCGCCCTGACCGCGCAGTGCTTCGGCGGCTCCCTTGCCAACGTCACCGTAGCCAGCGACGAAGACGACCTTGCCGCCGATCAGCACGTCCGTGGCCCGGTTGAGTCCGTCCGGCAGCGAGTGTCGAATGCCGTACTTGTTATCGAACTTGCTCTTGGTGACCGAGTCGTTCACGTTGATAGCCGGAAACAACAGTTGTTTGCCCGCGGCAAGCTCGTAGAGTCGGTGAACACCGGTGGTGGTCTCTTCGGTGACGCCCACGAGGTCGGCGGCCACCAAGGTCCAGCGGTCGCTCGATTCCGCGAGCGAGTGACGGAGGGCGGCGAGGATGACTCCGTATTCGTGGCTGTCCTCGGCAGCATCCGCTGGTACGGCGCCGGCCAGTTCGAACTCGCGACCTTTGTGTACGAGCATGGTGGCGTCGCCGCCGTCGTCGAGGATTAGGTTCGGGCCGGTCCACGCGGCTCCGGCCGCAGCCGCTTCGGCGCTCCAGTCGAAGATCTGCGACGTGCACCACCAGTAGTCCTCAAGGGTCTCCCCCTTCCAGGCGAACACGGGAACACCGGCCGGGGCATCGGCTGTGCCGGTGGGGCCCACCGCGATCGCGGCGGCCGCGTCGTCTTGCGTGGAGAAAATGTTGCAACTGGCCCAGCGCACTTGAGCACCGAGTGCAACGAGTGTCTCGATCAACACGGCGGTTTGCACGGTCATATGCAGCGATCCGGCGATGCGGGCGCCGGCCAGCGGCTTGGTCTCACCGAATTCGGTGCGCAGAGCCATCAGCCCGGGCATCTCGTTTTCGGCCAGGCGCAACTGGTGGCGGCCAGCCTCGGCTAGCGACACATCGGCGATCTTGTAGGTGAAGGTGGAGGGCACGGTGGGTGCGGCGACAGTCATGCAGCTATCTTGCCATTTCTCTCTGAACGACCCCCACATTGTTCGGCTGGTGCGTGGGCAGTCCACCCAGCGAACGGATGCCACCCCCACCAAGAATGTGTCACGGCAGCGTCGGGCTTTCGATGTCGGGATCGTCGGCCAGAAGCCGGTGTCGTATGAGGTGCCAGCCACGCGGAGCACTCGTCCGCTCCGCATGTCGAGAGCACAGGTCAAAGCTGTGTGGTTCCGCTTGAACGGAGAGCGGGCCGAGTACTGCCAGGGACTCCCCATAGTCAAAGGTGAGCGTGGCCACCGAGGGTTCGAGGCAGGCGACACGAGAACACGGGCGGAATGTCATTGCCTGTAAGGGTAGCCGCTTCCCGGCCGCCGTAGGATGGCAGCATGTCTCGATCCCGTCGTTCAGCAGCGCCCGAACCGACGGTGCGCGGTCGCGGACGCGACCGGCACGGCCGCGGCATCCGTAGTTCGGCGACCGGCCCGTTCCTGCCGCCACTGCGCACCCGCATCGACCTGTTTGACATGACGATCGCCAGCACAATCGAGTATTTGCGCGGCGTCTGGCCCGAAGAACTGGGCAAATCCGTGTTCGAGGTCGCCTCCGGACCGCCCTCGGTCATACCGGGCATTGGCGTGGAACGCTGGATGGTGACGCCGGAGACGAACCGCGTCGTGTTCTACCGCCTGCCGATCCAGCGACTGTCACGCCTGCACGAAAACGATGAGATACACCAGCGCATGATGATCGAGACCTGCGTCTTTCGCGGCGTCGCCGAACTCCTCGGCAAAGACCCCTGGGACCTCGCGCCGGATCGCTTCCGCCACTTCTAGGTATCGGTCCACGACCGGCGACCACCGTACGGGCGTCGCGGCACGTGTGCGAGATGGTGACCCGTGATCGAATCAGTGCCACTTCTGCATTGCCTGCCGCGAGCAGCAATCCGGCTCGACCGGCATCCGCTTTTCGGACCGATCCTTGCCATGACTGGGATCGCGGCCTGTCGACGCGATTAGCCGGCGTGTCCGCGTGTCTGGACGTTTGCTGTATTTAGTAACAGAAAGGTAACAGATCGGGGCAATTCCAAACCGATTCCGGGACGGAGCCGAACACCATTCAGACCCCAACACCACCTGCTCGATCTACGGAAAAGGATTCATCCCATGCGTATCTTCACCAAGGCCACCATCGGTTTCGCCTCTGCTGGAATTCTCATCGCCGGCCTCGCCGGCTGCTCGTCGGACGCCGGCACGACGACCCCGGCGCCCGCTTCGAGCTCAAGCTCGTCCAGCTCGGCCGAAGCCACGCCGACGCCGCTCGCCTCGATTCCCAGCCTCTCCGGTGTGGACACCGCCGTGCTGCTCGACGCCGACTTCGGCGCTGCACTGACGAGCCTCGGCCTGGCCGCTGGCACCGTCGGAACGGCCACCCTCGAAGAGGGCAGCCTGCACTTCCCGATCACCGGTGGCAACGTGGACTACTACGACCCGGCCGAAAGCTACCGCCCCTTCGTTCAGGGTTCCATTCAGCACGAGGGATCCGGATTCTCGCTGACCGCCGGCGACACCGTCGTCGAGCTGACCAACTTCACCATCGACCCAGGCACTTCGGAGCTCTTCGGTGACGTCTCGGTCAACGGGGAGTCCGCCGCGACCCAGGCCCTGCTGTTCGACCTCTACGGTTCCACCCTGGAGCCCCTCAAGATGGAAGGTGACAATGCCATCCTCACCGGCACCACGGTTCACATCTCCTCCGTCGCCGCCGGCCTGCTGAACTCCACGTTCAGCACCGACGCCGTCACTGACCAGATGCTCGTCGGCATCGCGACCATCACCGCCGCGACCAAGTAGTGGCTCGGCTCGTCACGAGCGAATAAACAGCACACAAAGATCGGGGCCCGCCACACGGCGGGCCCCGATCTTTGTGTGCGTAGGGCGGCTTACGGTTCGCGGCACGTAGTAGGAAAGCGGGCACCCGTTCGTACGAGTGCCCGCTTCCCTACCGAGTGCCACGACACGATTGGGCCACGACATGATTGGGCCCGACACGGCTGGGCCACGACACGATCAAGCCGCGGGATGCGCCAACGGGCGCTCAGCGCATCAAACGGATGCCGCCACCCGGCTGCGCAGCTCGTCGCGCACGCTCACGGCAAGGTCGGGGTGGTCGACGAAGACCCCGTCGATTCCGCTGCCCATGACCGCCGCGAACTCGTCGCGCCAGTGGCCGAAACTGGCCGGCTGATCCCCCCGGCGACACGACGCGGTAAGAAAAGCATTCTCGGGCCGCAGGGTCCAGCAGAAGATGTCCAGCCCGGCCGCGTGGGCGTCAGTAACGAGAGAAGAAATCACCAGGTCGCCGACGGCATCTGCCTGGATGATCAGGGATTTGTCTACGCTGATGCCGTCGACGGTGCTACTGAGGGCATCGAGACCGGTTGCGGTGAGGTAATCGGAGTAATACGGCGCTCCGGCGCCGAGACGGGCGACCTGATCGAGCGGCTGACCGGTTGCGGCGATCAGGAACACGCCTCGAGCGGTCATGCCGCGTGCCGCAATCTGCTCAAGCACGGTCGCTTCGAAGCTCTCGATGATGAGGCGGTCGTCGTCGGCGTTCCAACCGGCCGCGCGCACCTCGGCGACGAACAGCTCGTCGAGGGGCAGGCCGATCGAGGCGAAATAGGCGGCGTCCTTAATCTCCGCGACCATGCCGAGGGGGCGCCGACAGGTGTGTGATGCCTCGTCGATAAGCTCAAACAGGTCGCTCAACCTCATGATCGGGTATCGGTCGTCGTGCTGCGCATTCTGCGGGCGCACGTGCGCAAGACGCTCCCGGGCGCGCAGAGTGGCCAGTTCGGCCCAGGTGAAGTCTTCGGTGAACCAGCCAGTGAGGGTGTGACCGGCGAACTCCTTGGTCGTGCGGCGGCCGGTGAACTCGGCGCGAGAAGCGACATCCGTGGTGACGGAAATGTCGTTTTCGTGGCGCAGCACCAACACTCCATCTCGGGTGGCGACGATGTCGGGTTCGACCGAGTCGGCGCCGAGCTCGAACGCGAGGGCGTAGGCGGAACGGGTGTGTTCGGGGCGGTAGCCGCTGGCTCCGCGGTGACCGATGACAAGAGGGGACATCTGCACACCGTAACGCCGACGAGTGACGCCGACGGTCGGTCCAGGTGAACACCCGCTGAAGTTTTGACGCGGTGCAGGCGAACGCCACGCGACAACTGCGCGCATACGCGTAAATCGACCGATCGGCTATCGATACGTTGCCTAACCTGACAGAGTCTGCTGCTTGGCCGACGGCACTTTTCAGGGGGATTTACGCGCATGCCCACCATCGAGGACCTGCACCGCGGCACTGCGTCAGCGGTAGCGGCCCCGACGAACGTCACGACCCCGGCGCCGCGCCGCGCATTCACCCCGCGCAAGAAAAAGAAACCGTGGAAATCGTGGTTGCTGTTTCTTCTGTTCGCCGGGCCGAACGTGGCCCTGCTCATCGTCTTCACCTATAAGCCACTCCTGCAGTCGCTCTATTACTCGACCCTGCAGTGGAACCTAGGTTCGGCCTCGGCAATTCCGGTGGGTCTTGGCAACTACGTCACCTGGTTCAACGACCCCGGCACGGCTCGGGTCGTCACGGTCACCCTGATCTTCACCGTCGCGACCGTGGGCGGCGGCATGGTGATCGGCCTGCTGTTCGCGGTGTTGCTCAACCGCAAGCTGCACGGCCGCGGCGCCGCCCGCACCGTTATCGTTGCGCCGTATGTGCTCTCCGGGGTCGCGGTCGGCCTGCTTTGGCTGTTCGTTTTCGACCCGAACTTCGGCATCACCGCGGCGCTGCTCGACGCCATCGGCGTGGCCTCACCGCCCTGGTACAACGATCCTCAGTGGGCCCTGGTCATGGTCATCATCGTCTACCTCTGGAAAAACGTCGGCTACGTTGCGCTCATCTATCTGGCGGCCCTGCAGTCGGTGCCTCGAGACTTGCTCGAGGCGGCGTCGCTCGACGGCGCAACGCCGGTGCGCGCATTTCGCAACATCGTGCTGCCGCTGCTCGGCCCGACGACTTTCTTTCTGTCGATCACGACGCTGCTGAGCTCGTTGCAGTCTTTCGACATCATCCAGGCGATGACCAAGGGCGGACCGCTCGAGGGCACCACCACGATGATGTACCAGATCTATCAGGAAGGCTTTCAGGCCGGTCGAGCCGGATATTCTTCCGCGGTCGCGACGATTTTGTTCGCCGTCTTGCTCGTGGTCACTCTGATTCAAATGAAGTACGTCGAGAAACGAGTGCACTACTGATGTCCACGCCTACCTCGACCTCGCGTCGACGTACACCGCTTCAACTCGGCGGCTACCTCGGTCTGATCCTGGCCATCGCGATCATGATTCTGCCGCTGGTCTGGATGTTCCTCGCCGGGTTCAAGGAACGCGACGAGATTTACACGGTGCCGATCCAATGGCTGCCCGACAGCTACGACCTGTCGAACTATGCCGCAGCCCTGGCCGCCGTGCCGTTTGCGAACTTCTTTCTCAACAGCACCATCACCACGGTGATCGGTGCCGGGCTAAAAATGCTGCTCGGCCTGACCACCGCGTACGCTGTCGTCTTTCTGGAGTTTCCGTTCAAGAAGTTCGTCTTCGGTTTGGTGATCTTCGCCCTCCTGGTCCCGCAGCAGATCGTGATGATTCCCAACTTCACCCTTGTGGCCTCGCTCGGGTGGATCAACACATATCAGGGCATCATCGTGCCTGGTCTCGCCAGCGCCTTCGGCACCTTTCTGTTTCGCCAGCACTTTCTGACCCTGCCGATCTCCATTCTCGAAGCCGCAGCACTCGACGGAGCCAGTCACTGGACCCGCCTCTGGCGTTTCATCGTGCCCATCTCGGCACCAACCATCGCGGCGGTGGCTTTGATCTCGATCGTCTCCGAATGGAACGAATACCTCTGGCCGCTGCTCGTCGTCGACCGCTCCGACATGATGACACTGCCGGTAGGACTGACCCTGCTGCAAAACAACGACGGCGTCACCAACTGGGGCGTGCTGATGGCCGGAACCGTGCTGGTCACCGTGCCGGTGCTCATCGCGTTTTTTGCGCTACAAAAACGCATCATCGCCGGGCTGACCGCCGGCGGCGTAACCGGCTGACGCATCGGCATCCGGTTATTCAGCGGATGCCGCCCCTCAATTTTCCACTCGAGACCACCCCCACCAGGAGAGTTCTATGAACACGACGCCCTCGTTCACCATCAACCGCCGGCAGATCTTGAAGCTCGCCGCCGTGTTCGGCGCCACGGCCACCCTTGCCGCGTGCAGCGGACCGTCGCTGGGAGCGGGGGCCGGTGCCGCTGACGTCGCGGTAATGGACTGGACGGGCATCACACCAGCCAAGGAGATCACGTGGTGGAGCAACCACCCGGGAACCTCGAAGCTGATCGAGGAAGAGATCATCAAGCGCTTCCACGCCGAGAACCCGACGATCACGGTGAACCTGGTCACGGCCGGCGCCAACTATGACGAGATCGCGCAGAAGTTTCAGGCGGCGTCGGGCACCAACAGCGTGCCCGACCTCGTGCTGGCCAGCGATGTGTGGTGGTTTCGCTACATGATCAACGGGCAGATTCTTCCGATCGACGATCTTGCCCGGCACCTCGAGATCGACACCGCCGACTTCAACAAAACCCTGTACGACGACTACACCTTCACCGGCAATCACTGGGCCATCCCCTACGCCCGCTCGACGCCGCTGTTCTATTACAACAAGGCCGTCTGGGCCAAGGCCGGGCTGCCCGACCGCGCGCCCAAGACCTGGGACGAATTCGATGAGTGGGCACCGAAGATGCAGGCCGATGGCGGCGTGACCCCCCTCGGCCTCGGCAAGGGTGCGTCCTGGGCTGCGTGGTGGTTCTGCAACATGCTGTGGGGACAGGGCGGTGCCTACTCTGACGAGTGGACGATGACGCTTGACACCCCCGAAGCGATCGCCGCAGCGGACTACCTGCAGTCACTGATTTATGACAAGAAGGTCGCCACCGTAGCGGCTGTGGACCAGGTCGCCGACTTCGGCGCCGGCCTGACCGGCTGCAT
Organism: Cryobacterium sp. Hb1; assembly: GCF_004403585.1. Classification (NCBI taxonomy): domain Bacteria; kingdom Bacillati; phylum Actinomycetota; class Actinomycetes; order Micrococcales; family Microbacteriaceae; genus Cryobacterium; species Cryobacterium sp. Hb1. The sequence goes on from NZ_SOHI01000025.1 coordinate 7,768, forward strand.
CATGGGCTCGACCGGCTCGCTCACCGGCATTTTGGAAGCCGCCACCTTCGAGGTCGGCACCGGCTTCCTGCCGGAAGGGCCCGAAGGCCAGGCCTGCCCGACCGGTGGAACCGGCATCGCCATCGCCGCCGACCGCACCCCGGAGCAGCAGTTGGCCGCAGGCATGTTCTTGAAGTTTCTGACCAACTCCGAGAACACGGCGTACTTCTCCTCGAACACCGGCTACATGCCGGTACGTACCTCCGCCCGCGACGGCGAGACGATGACCAAGGTCTACGCCGAGTTCCCGCAGTTTCGCACGGCCGTCGACCAGCTCGAGACCACCCGTTCACAGGACTGGGGCCGCGTCTTCGTGCCGAACGCCGACAAGGAGCTCACTACAGCGCTGGAGAAGATCATGCTGCAGCAGACCGACCCGGCCGAGGCTTTCGCTGTCGCGAGCACGGCGATCGCGACCTCGTTCGACGAGAACGTGAGCGCTTACCTGTAGTTTCGGAGTTTTGTGGAAGCGGGTCCGCCGAGCAGGCGGGCCCGCTTTTGTACATGTGGAGATGGTTTCCGGGCGTTCGGTGCTGATTTTAGGGTCGAAACTCACTGGGTCAGCAGAGCGACTGGCCCGCGATGCCGGTCAGGGCCTTCAGCGCCCGGCCGCCGTAGACGGCGCGAGTTCGGCCAGTTCCGCGTCCAGATCGTCGGCGAGAAGGAAGTCACGTTCTGTATCCGCGCCATGGCCTGTCACTCCGATGGCTCGATAGAATTCCGCAACCGCCCGGCGTCCATACGCCTCATGGTCGAAAGCGCTCGCGACGACATCTCCACGCAAAAAAGCGGTGAGGCCGGCCGCGAGACCTGCGTCGGTCTGCGGAACGATGAGACCGGCGGCCTGCGGCAGCGCATCGTGAACGGATGCGAAAGCCACGGTCACCACCGCGCGCCCCAAAACCAGCGCTTCCAGAATCACCATCGGGGCGCCCTCGTAGTCGCTCGACAGCACGAAGCAGTCCGCTGCCGCGAGCACAGGGTAGGGATTGGCGAGTGCTCCGGTCAGGGTGACCGCGGCCGACAGCTCCAGATCGACGATCAGCGCTGTGAGTTCGGCTTTCAGTGGCCCCGAGCCGACAATGACGAGCCGGGTGAACGGATTCCGAGCGTGCACGAGGGCGAACGCCCGAATCAGTCGGGTCTGGTTCTTCTCCGGAGAGAGGCGCCCGATGGTGACGAACGTGGTCGTGGCGGCGCTGCCCGCCATATTTTGGCGAGGCTGGTCGGCGGGGCAGCTGCCAGCGCCTGCCCAACCGTCGATCGGCCGGCCGAACGCATCCAGGTCAGCGGCAGACAGACCGGCGACGGGCAAGTCGACGGGTAGGACGACGCTGCTCAGATCGGCGGTCGTCGGCGACTCGATGCACGGCTGGGACACGTCAGCCGCGCCGCGCAGGATTCGTTCAACGTCGACGGTGTTGTGCGCGACGGTGAACTTGGAGCGCGGCGCATAAGCGGCGAGCGCTTCGGCGTTGATTTCGGAAAGCGCCGGCGACACGGAGACCAGGTGGTCGTACCGGTCGTAGCGGGCGAAGGTCTCGGTGAGGCCGCGCAGCATCCGCTTGACTCCCCCGATAGCGCGGTGGGCGTCGGCGCCGAGGTCATTGTGCAGCCAGATCGAGCGCACGGCGGGAGGCGAGTGCAGCAGTAATTCAGCCCAAAATGGACCGTAGCCGCTGAAATCCACGACGTGATCGAAACGGCTGTCGCCAAAGCAGCGGGTGAACTCCGCAGCGAAGTCGGCGTCAGCCGCGGAGGTAGCACGGGCGCCGGACGTGATGCGCGCTCCGAGCGCACCAGCCACGCGGTGGGCGTCGGCCCGGGCCGCGCGGCGACGAGCAAGCCGCTGCCTCACTCCGCCATTCATGCCGCCGATACGGGCGAACTGTCGCACTCGAGGGTCGATCAGGCGCTGGTTGGCACGGCGGGCCGGAGCGGCACTCTTCGCGAAGGTGACCGAGATGTCAAACCGGTCGTGGTCGATGGCGCCGAGCAGGTTGAGCGCGGCAGAGGTGATGCCGTTGGGCTTCATGCCGCCGAGATAGATGAGCACGGAGGTGCGGCTGGCGGCGGACGGCACGCGCAGCAGCGGACTGGGGTCGGCACCGCGAAAGACGATGTCGATCACGCGGGCACTCGCAGCGCCGTCATCCTGGCCGACATAGTCGTGTTGGGCGATTCGATAGCGCTCGGTGAAGGCCGGCAGCCTTCCATGGTCCGCGATTTGGCCAATGACCGCGACGACCTCCGCTACCGTGCGACAGACCGGGCCGGGCAGCTCAGTCGGCGCCAGGTAGAGCCCCCGGGTCTGCTCGAAGTCGGTGAGGTCGGGCGTGAAGAACACGATCGGCAGACCGGTCGCGAGAAAGTCGAAGAAGATGCTCGAGTAGTCCGTGACGAGCATGCCGGCGAGCCCGAGCACGACGTTGGTGGGCAAATCGTTCGGCACCAGAATCTGGGCGAGGTCCGCGCGGCCGGAGGCGAGTGCGTGCACAGCCTGGTGAGTTTTCAGCAACACGATATAGCGACTGCCGTCGATTCCGGCTTCGATTTGCCGAACGCGCTCGAGCAGGGCGTCGAGGTCGTCGTCGGGGTGGGCGAAGGAGGCGCCCTTCCACGTGGGGGCGTACAGCACGATCTCGCGGCCACCGGGGTTGAGCTGCGCGAGCCGGGAACGGGCGCTTTGGGATTCCGCCGCGTTGAGCGTCTGCCGGTCGATGCGGGGGTAGCCGGCCAGCAGCATCCGTCCGTGAAAGATGCCGTCGAGTTTGTAGGCGCGCTCATACATTTGACGGGCCATGAACGGGTTGGCAGCGAGCAGATAGTCGGCACTGACAAAGTTGCGCACGATGTTGGCGGTCCCGAAAGCGCCGTCGGCCATGTCGTAGCCCATGTGTTTGAGCGGCGTGCCGTGCCAGGTGTTGAGGTAGATCTGGCCGACTCGTTTGGAAAACTGCGGTGGAAAAGTGGCGTTGCTGATGAGGTAGCCGCTCGTGGCGAGTGCTCGGTAGTAGGCGGGTGAGCCGCTTTTCACAAAGCGCACCGTGCGATCGTGGCGAAATTCCCGGCGTGCCAAGCGCGGGTCCTTGAGCGCCCAGACATGCCGTAAGTGCCCCTGATCGGGCGTATTACGCAGTTGCCTGAACAGGGCCTCTGGGTTGCAGAGCAGCCCGGATCCGTTGAACGCTTCGTACAGCACGTGGTGCGGGCGGATCGGGCGGGTGCGCCAATAGGCGTGGACTTCGTAGCGTACCGCCCGACGGATACGGCCAACCAGCCTGGTGAGGCGGCGACGCGGCCCATCGCTCCAGCGTGACAGAACGGGCGCGAAGAGCAGCACGAGCATGCCCAGTTTGGCGGCGAGGCTTGAAGCAGGGGGCCCAGCGAGTTGGAAGGCGACGGGTTCAGTGTGGGGCCGGGGCGGCAGTGCGGGCACGGTCACAGCGCCGGGTACGCTGTCGGGAGGCTGAGGCCGCGCTCGGTGAGCACGGCGCGCAGCCGGGTGGGATAGTCGGTGATGATGCCGTCGACGCCCAGGTCGACGAGGGTGTGCATGAGCGCGGTCTCACTGACCGTCCACGGGATCACGGGCAGTCCGGCGGAATGGGCCTCGGCCATGAGCTCGGGCGTGACCGTCTTGAACACCGGCGACAGCGCGTCATAGCCCTTCGCGGCAGCTGCCCGGGCGACGGAGCCGTCGTAGTCGTCGATATCGATCCCACCGAGGTGCACGCTTCTGCCAGGCTGGCCCACTTCGAGCCAGTCGTCGTCCTGGGCAAGGGCGACAAGTCGCAGCTCGGGCGATATTCGCCGCACGAGGTCGAGGGAGGCCCAGTCGAAACTCTGCACGGTGATTCGGTCGGCACGGCCTGAGACCGCAATCGCGGCGACGACGGCGCGCGTGAGCGCCATCATTTCCCCTTCACCGGTTGGGCCGGGGGTTTCGATCTTGGTCTCGATGTTGAGCTGCACGGTGTCGGCCTGGTGAGCGTCGACGAGCGCGAACACGTCGGCCAATTCAACGATCATGTTGCCGGGCACGTTGTGCTGCTCCGGATAGCCGGGCAGCTGCTGGTATCCGCAGTCCAGCGTCTGAATCTGGGCAAGGGTCAGTTCACGCACGCGCGTGCCTGCATAGGGGAAGGCGGGGTCTTGGCGGAAGGCGGCCTCCGTGTCGCGGCATTTGCTCGTGGTGAGCACATCGTCGTGCCAGACGACGACGGCGTCATCGCGGGTGAGGTGCGTGTCGAGTTCGAGCGTGCTGACGCCGAGTTCGAGCGAGGCGGCGAAGGCGGCGAGGCTCTCCTCGGTGTGTTCGCCGCGCCCCCCACGATGGGACTGCAGGTCGAAGGCGGCGCTATCGTCGAGGGGCGCAGCTGCCCTGGCCGGTTCGGCGAGCGCCGACTCTCCCTGCGCCGCCACGACAGCCCCGCCAACCAGAACCGTACTGAGGGCGGCGGCCGCCGCGATGATCAAAATCTTGCGCATGCCGGCACTCTTTCGTGGATCGCAGTACGCCGAAAAGGCGCGCTGCTGCTCACGTTATGGAGCCGAGGTGACCGGCATCCGCCGCGCAGCCGTCAGGCGGATGAACTCTGTGTGAACACAAACGGGTGGCGCATCCGTTTCAAAACTCCGGGGCCGGCGCGACGCAGTGACATGGCGACGATCACGATGACCGCGATTGCGATCGACACCCGGGTGAGCTCTGGGTTCGGCACGAGCAGCCGCAGAGTGAGCGCCATCGGAACGAGCAGCCATTCCCAGCGGCCGCTGAGCGCCACGAACGGCAGCAGCAGCAGCGCATACCAGGGGTAGCGGGGGCTGAGCACGAGCAGGGTCACGCCGATCATGACCAGTTGCCCGACCCAGGGCCGGTTCTGGTCGGTGGTGAGAATCACCAGCACGGCGACCACGGCCAGGATCAGGCCGGCCACGATAATAGCGGATGACCCCGGCGCGACCAGAGACACCAGCGCGAACCGAGAGCCGTCCTGGTAACCCTCCTCGCTCAGGTAACCGGGCAGGTAGCCCAGCACCCCGATTCCGGTGGCCAGCACATAGGGCACATACAGCAGCGCAAAGCTGAGAACGGATGCCGCCACCATGCGCCAGCCACCCCGCTTGAGCAGGGCCGGCGCCGCCAGTACCGGGATGAGTTTGGTACCGATCGCTATTCCGAGCATGATGCCGCCGCGCCAGACCTTTCTGGTCGAGACCAGAAAAACGGCTGCGACGACGAAGATGACGCCGAGCATGTCGACGTGCGAGTTGGTGACGGCCTCGGTCGCCACGAGCGGACACCAGGCCCAGAGCGCCGCATTTTTTTCATCGAGGCCGCGGCGGCGCATTCCCACCAGCAGAATGACGGTGGTACCGAGGCTCAGCAGCAGCCCGGCGAGCTGCAACGGCCAGTAGGCGGGGCCGGGACCGGTGAGAAAACGTACACCGGCGAAGAAGATCTCGCTGGCCGGCGGGTAAATCGTGGGCACGGCCGTGCGGTTGAGGGCTGAGCAGAGCAGATCGCCGTCGGTCGTGCGGGCGCGCACAATGCGCTCGCCGATGCAGACTTCCGTGCCGGTGGCCGTGGTCTGGGGCGCCGGGAAGAGCCAGTCTGGTCTCAGGGAATCGAGGCGGGCATCCGCTGGTGTGAAGGCGTAGGGGCTGATGCCATTATTTTGTACGATGCCGTCCCACGCATAGCGAGCCGAGTCGGTGCTCGTGTTGGGTGGACCGACCATAGCCGCGCCGCCGATCAGCGCGGAGCCAGCCAGGATCAGAGCAACCACAGCCCTACCGTTGACGCGACGCAGCAGCCACCAGGCCAGGCCGAACAGGAGCCAGAGCGCACTGGTGACCAGCACGAGTGATATCTCGTCGCGGTCGGGTGCGAACAGGTGGAGGGTGCTGACGCTGAACGCGGTGAGGGCAGCGCTGAGCACGAGCAGTCCCGAGATCAGAATAAGTCGCACCAGACCATCCTCACCTACCTCTGCCCAATCGCGATATTTTCAAGGAAGCGCGAGGGAGAAACCTGCAGACTGTAAGACCTTTCGAGTGAACGCTCATCGCCCCCGGTGACGGTAGAGCAGGTCGAGATTCTGCGACCGGACAGCGAGGACGCTGCTTAGCCCCACCCTTCGGGTTCAGTGAGCACGATCAGCGAACTGAGGCAGCGGCCCACGAGAGTGCCGGAGGGCAAGCAACCACCGAAGCTGATCAGTTCGTCGATCACCGCGTCGACCGGCCGCGCCGTGCAACCGGGGCACCAGCCTTTGGCGACAAAACTGGCGCGCAGGGCTTCGATATAGTCATCTCGCGACAGACCGACAATATCGGCGACGATCGCCGTCGGTGTGCGGCCGTCTGAACTCATTCCAGTGAATGTGCGCCCACAGTCGCACGGCCCGTTGGGGTTGCGCTGGCTGACGGGGCAGGGATCGATCATCCAGACCAGCTCACCGGCGATGCACGCGTCTGGCTGGCCCGTGCTGGCCCGTCGTGCCGCTCTTTTCGCTCTGCTCGGAACCATCTCCGTCGCGACCAAAACCTTCATCGTGCTTCTCCTTAGTCTCGGCACGAGCCTCAGCGAGTAGATACCCATCACGCTAACGACACCCACCGACAGTGCGGTGGGTCAGGGAGCGAAACCTCCCGGCAATGGCCTCGATGCGCCCGGCCAGCCCGGCCAGCCCGAGGAAAAAATGATCCCAACCAGCGACTTTTCTGGGAAAAAGTTTGGCCATGTGCACACTGTAAGAAATTCACAGCGGTTTTAGGGACTGTGTGATGGTGAAATAGAGGTATGCGGCGATTGATGTATGAGGCCCAGCGAGCGCTGGCATCGCCGGTGCGCAATCCGCGGATGGCGACAGTGATCGGGCGGCTGCTCGGCGCCGCTTTTCTGATCTGCTTCGGCACCGGTCTGTACAGTCATTTTTTGCAGGAACCCCTCGACTGGATGCGATTTCCGACCCGACCGGAGTTTCTGTACCAGGTGACGCAGGGCACGCACATCATCGCGGGAATCGCCTGTTTTCCCCTGTTGCTGGCCAAGCTGTACATCGTTTTTCCCAAACTGTTCGCCTATCCCCCGGTACGCGGGCTCGTTCATTTTCTGGAACGGGCCTCGATCGCCCTTTTTGTAGGCGCCTCGCTCGTGCAGATCACGATGGGGCTGCTCAACACTTTCCAGTGGTATCCGTGGCCGTTTCCGTTTCGGCAGGTGCACTTCGCGCTCGGCTGGGCGCTGATCGGGTTGTTGGTTATTCATATCGGGGTGAAACTCCCGGCGATCACGCGGTACTGGAGCAAGGGTTCCTTAGACAGCGACCATCCGGAAGATGCGGTCTCGGTCGACCGGGCTTCCGACGCGGAGGCCGTGCGATTGTGGGGCAGCAGCCGGACCGGCGGCGTGACCGGACGCGTACTCGATTACATCGACGCGACGCCGCGCACCCTTACCGATAGCGTCAGTCGGCGCGGATTCCTCACGACGGTCGGCGTGGCCACCACTGCCGTCGTGGGCCTGACCGCTGGCCAGACCTTCACGCCGCTGAACGCAGTCAACCTCTTCGGGCCACGCAAGAAGGGCGTCGGCCAGCAGGGCGTTCCGGTGAACCGCACGAGCGAGCAGGCCAAGGTAGCGGATGCCGCCCTGGCTGCTGGGTGGACCCTCACCGTGGCGGTGGCCGGCACCGAACGCTCCTTCACCCGTTCCGAGTTACTGGCGCTGCCGCAGACCGAGGTTCAGCTTCCGATCGCCTGCGTCGAGGGTTGGAGCCAGATGGCTCACTGGCGCGGCGTGCGACTGAGCGACTTGGCCGATCTGCTGAGCGCCGACCCGGACACCTCGTTTCGTCTGATCAGCCTTGAAGAACGCGGCAGCTTCAGCAAAACCCAGATGGGTCGCGAGTATGTGCGGGACCCCCTCACCCTCGTCGCGCTCGAACTGAACGGTGAGACGCTCGACCTCGAGCACGGGTATCCTGCGCGCATGATCGCGCCGGGCCGCCCCGGCGTACTGCAGACCAAATGGCTCAGCCGAATCGAGGCGATCTGATGACGACGAGTAGAACGGGGCTGAATCCTCCGCCGGCCGGAATCCCGGCGTCGACCAGCCGACGGATGCGCAGCATCCGCCTGGCTCTGCTGGGTGTCGGCGTGCTGCTACTCGCCTGGGGCGCGTTTGTGATGTTCGATTCGGTGCGACTAACCCGCATACCGGGGGTCGCACTGTGGATTGCGGCGGCGATTGTGCTGCACGACGCGATTCTGGCGCCGATCGTGTTCGCGTTCGGGATCGCGCTTCGGCGTGCCGGTCGGCGCGTAACCGGCACGGTCATTGCGATCGTTCAAGGCGCAATAGTAGTCGGATCGATCGTGTCGCTGATCGCGGTGCCGACGCTCGTAGCGAAGAATTTCGCACCCGCGAATCCGACCGTGCTCCCGCTGAATTACGGACTGAACCTTGCGATCTTCTGGCTCCTGCTGGCCCTGGTCACCGTGGGGCTGTCGGTATGGGCGTTCCTGCGCTGGCGGAGCTCGGTCGAGGCCTTCCCGGATGACTCCGGGCGGTGACGTGTCGAGCTCCGGGCCCACCCTGTGGCCGTGGGCCAAGTTTATAGACCGGGCCCATGGACGGGGCCCAGGCCCCGTCCATGGGTGCAGGCCCCGTCCATGGGTGCAGGCCCCGTCCATGGGTGCGGACCCCGTCCATGGGTGCGGACCCCGTCCATGGGTGCAGGCTGGCAGCTAGGAGCGGGCCAGGCGGGCGAAGGAACGGCCGCCTCTGGTCCATTCGGCGACCTGCACCAGTCCGACCTTCGCGGCCCGACGGCACAGGGCGCTGACTCCGATTTCGGCCCACGGGAACGCGTCGCTCGTGTGTCCGGCGGCGTCGTGCAGGGTGCCTTCGTAGGCGAGGTCGTGCTCGGGGTCGCGGTGCACCTCAACGACGAGCACACCGTCGACGGCGAGCAGCGCCGCGCATCGGTCGAGCAGAACATCGGGATCGCCACCGATGCCGATGTTGCCATCGACGAGCAGCAGGGTCGCCCAGGTTCCCTCCAACGGAATGTCGTCGAAGACGGAGCGTTGCAGAACGGCGAGACCCGCCGCGAGGGCGATTCGCACGGCGGTCGGCGAAACGTCGATTCCGAGGGCGCTGAGTCCCGCGTCGAGGGCGGCTTGAATCATGCGGCCCGGTCCGCAGCCAATATCGAGCACCGGTCCGGCAGCCCCGTCAAGCAGGGAATGGTCGATCGGATCGGCTCCGGCGCTCCAGCGCCCGGCGTGCATTGTCGACACGCGCATCGGCGTGCCCGGGTCGGCACCGGCCCGATTGCCGTGGAGGTAGAGCACGTTGTCGTCGCTCTGCAACGCCTGGGCGTACGGTTCGGACCCGCCAGCTCCGAACGTGCTCGGGCGGCGAAAGCGTTCCGCGGTCGCGCGGTCCACGTTTTCGACTGTTCCGCTTGCCCACTGCTCCCACAGGCGAGGCGACACGAGGGTCACGAGCGCGCCCCGCTCAGGGCTGCTGGCAGAAAATCGGCGTTCTGCAGGCGAGCGGATGCCCGCACCCCCGCGAAAGCACGCGCGAAGCGCGTGCGGGGGGCGACCGAGGCGACGATGTGAGCATCCGTTATGGTGTCGATATCGGTGAGTGTCGGCAAAAGGCGCACGCTGAGCCCGGCCTCGTCGAGGCGTCGCAGCTGGTGGGCGCCGGTGTCGGAGCGGCTCATCGGGACACCCCGGAGCAGCGTTCCACTCGGGCTTTTCAGGGCGAGCGCCCAGAAGCCGCCGTCGTCGGCCGGGCCGAACCAGGCATCCGTTTCGTCGCCCCAGCCCGTGAATACGGGGGCGAGCAGCTCAGCACTGATCTGGGGGGTGTCCATTCCAAGCAGCAGAGTGGGCTCGGCGACGGTGTCAAAAATGGCAGCGAGGCGTTCGTCGAGGCCTCCAGCGCTCTGCGGCAAAATTTCCCACGCGGAGGCCTCCACGGGCGCAGTCACGCCATCAAACGCCAGAATGTGGCGCGTTGCCGGCAGTTGTGACGCAACGGCGAGAGTGTCAGCGAGGCTGGCAGCGGCGAGTTCAGCCGCCTGCTCGAGCGAGAGCGGCGGGTGCAGCCGAGTCTTGACTTTGCCGGGCAGGCATTCCTTGGCAATGACGACGATCGCGGTCATGAGCGGGCCTCGTTCCGGATGCTGGGGTCGATGTTGGCGGCAGCGGCTGGTCTTCTGCGGTCGGTACTGAGCAGCGCGGACATGTCTTTGATGGCGGTGAGGGTGCCGCGCACGGTTCCGGTCACTTTGCTGCGGCCGACGCGCGGTGCATAAGGCGTATCGACTTCACGGATGCGCCAGTTGGCCGCTGCGGCGCCGAGAAACATCTCCAGCGGATACCCGCTACGGCGATCGATGAGGTCGAGGGCGAGAAGGTGGTCTCGGCGCGCCGCTCGCATAGGGCCAAGGTCATGAATATTCACACCTGTTATTCGGCGCAGTCGCCAGGAAAGATAGGTATTTGCTAGACGGGCATGCGGAGGCCAGGCGTTGCGGGTGGTGGGGCGGCGGCGTCCAAGCACGAGATCAGCCTCGTCAGCGCTGATCGGGTCGACCACGAGCGGCAGGTCGCGGGGATCCATCGAGGCGTCGGCGTCGCAGAATGCCACGATCGGAGCCGTGGCCGCCAGGAGACCGGCGTGGGCGGCGGCACCGAATCCGCGGCGATTTTCGTGCACGACCTGCGCGCCGAGACTACGGGCGATTGCGGCCGATCCGTCGGTCGAGCCGTTGTCGACAACGATCGCGCGGTAGCCGACCGGCATGCGTTCGAGAATCCACGGCAGGGCATGCACTTCGTTCAGGCAGGGCAACACAACGTCCACCCGAAAATTGATCATTAGGCGAACTTAGGCGGGATGTCTGGGTTTGCGGGGTGAAAGATATTACGAAGCACGGAAGAAAGCTGGGGAACCCGTCTGGAGAGTGTTCCTCGGCGGGCGGATGACAGTGCCGGGTGGGCGCGAAACGCTTGCGCCCACCCGGCGACCGAGCCCCGGTTCCAAATTCGGGCTCGCCCCAGTGCGTTCCAAAGGCAAAGGCATCCGCTCGGCTGGTGCGCGCGCGTCGGCAGCGCGCTTAGTCTGGGGGGGTGCCTCCCACCCAACATTTCGCACCACCCCAAACGGATGCCCCCGCTGGCCGCCGCGTGCTCGTCATCGAGGACGACCCGATGGTATCCGAGGTGGTCGGGCGGTACCTGCGCGCCGCCGGATTCGTCGTGGATGAAGCCACCGACGGGCTCGCCGGCCTGCGTCAGGCCGAAATCGCCCTGCCCGATCTGGTGGTGCTGGACCGTATGCTGCCGCTGCTGGATGGTATCGAGGTGTGCCGGCGGATCCGCGTGAACTGGGGCGCGTTACCGGTGATCATGCTGACCGCGCTCGGCGAAGAGGAACACCGCATCGAGGGCCTCGAAGCTGGCGCCGATGACTATCTGGTCAAGCCGTTCTCGCCGCGGGAACTCGTGCTGCGGGTGGAGTCGGTGCTGCGACGAAGCAACACCGAGTACATTCCGGAGGGGATTCTCGATGTCGGCGAATTCTCGCTCAACCTGGCCGCGCACGATATTCGACTGCGCGGCCAGCCGCTCGTGCTCACCGCCCGCGAGTTCGATCTGCTCGCCTATCTCATCTGGCGGCCGTCGAAGGTACTGACCCGCGAGGAGTTGCTCCGGTCGGTCTGGGGTTGGGAATTCGGCGACCTGTCCACGGTGACCGTGCACGTGCGGCGGTTGCGGGAGAAGATCGAGGCCGACCCGGCGCATCCGCTTCTCGTCACGACGGTGTGGGGGGTCGGATACCGGTTCGATCCGGTTCCGCTCGGCGCCAGCGAAAGCAGCGTTGACGAGAGCAGCGTTGACGAAGGGTCTCGATGAGCGCTGAGATGTTTGCGACCGTCGTTGGCATCGCACTCGGGTGCGCGCTCGTCGTGGGGGCGCTCGCCCTGCTGACACTGCGCCTGCTGTCGCGGGGGTCGCTCGTGATTCAGGTGGTCATTGTCGCGTTCGCGACCATTGTGTCGGTGGTCAGCGGAACGTCCGCGGTGGCGTCGCTGATGTATATCTCGGCGCACGACCTGAACATGTTCTATACGGTGGCCGTCGTCGCCGGGATCGTGTCGCTCGTGATGGCCGCGGTGCTGGGGCGCTCACTTGCGCGCGACAACCAGTATTTTCGGGCCGCGGCAGCAAGCATCGGCCGCGGCGAAGCCGTCACATCCCCGGAGCGGCATACGAGTACGGAGTTCGCCTCGCTCGCCGGGGAACTGGCCGAGACGGCCGATCGACTGACCGAATCCCGCAAGCGGGAGGAACGCATGGAGGCGTCTCGCCGTGAAATTGTGGCGTGGATCTCGCACGACCTCCGCACGCCCCTCGCCGGTATTCGCGCCATGGCCGAGGCCCTCGAAGACGGCATGGCGCCAGACCCCCAGCGCTACTACGTGCAGATCCGGGGGCAGGTCGACCGGCTCAGCGGCATGGTCGATGACCTGTTCGAGCTGTCCAAGATCCACGCCGGAACCCTCCAGCTCCACCTCGAACGGGTCGCCCTGTATGACTTGATCAGCGACACAATCGCCGATCTCGCGCCGGTCGCCCTCGCAAAATCCCTCCACCTGCGGTTCGAAGGCGAGCGCGGTCTCACGCTGCAGGCGGATGCCCGCGAGCTCGCCCGCGCGGTCGGTAACCTGGTCATGAACGCTATTCAGCATTCCCCGGCCGGGAGCGCTATCGTCGTCTCGGTCACCGCGCACGTCGACGGGCGGGCGGTGATCTCGGTCGTCGATGCGGCCGGAGGTATTCCCGAGCGGGACCTTGGCCGGGTGTTCGAGGCCGGCTGGCGAGCGAGCGAGCCGCGCACCGCGTCCGGGGCCGGCGCCGGCCACAGCAGCGGTGCCGGGTTGGGCCTTGCGATCGTCGAGGGAATCGTGCGAGCTCATGCTGGGCAGGTGACCGTGACCAATGTTGGGAACGGATGCCGGTTTGAGCTGCTGTTGCCGCAGCATCCGTTGGGGTGACGGCGTCGGTTGCTCATGCAGCCAAACGAGGTGCGACGCACTCGGGTACGCCCGAAAAAATGAGCGACAGCCTGTGAAAATCCCCCGGATTGCCTGAATCGGCCCCCGGGTGCATTTGCGGGCCGCGGTCAGGGGCGCACTGCTGCGCGCAGCGGAGCCGTGGCAAACTCCCGCATACCGTCTTCGAACGAGACCTGAGCCGACCAGCCGAGTTCGGTGCGCAAGCGCTCGGAGGACGCGGTGATGTGCCGCACATCGCCGAGCCGATACTGCCCGGTCACGATCGGGGCCAGGCCGCCCGCCGTCGCAGCAGCGAGGGCGGTGGCCATGTCGCCGATGGTGTGCACAATTCCGCTGCCCACGTTGAATGGGCGCACACCTCCGGAATGCGCGGATCCCTCCCAAGCGGTGAACTCCAGCGCGGCCACGTTGGCCGCGGCAACATCTCGCACATGCACGAAGTCGCGGCGCTGGCGCCCGTCTTCGTAGACCCGCGGGGCCTCACCGCGCTCGATCGCCGACCGGAACAGTGACGCAACTCCCGCATAGGGCGTGTTCTGCGGCATGCCCGGACCATAGACATTGTGGTACCGCAGGGCGGCAACACGCCCGCCGGTCGATCGAGCCCAGGCCGTGGCGAGGTATTCCTGGCCGAGTTTGCTGCTCGCGTAAACGTTGCGCGGGTCGAGCGGATCAGTTTCAGTCACCAAAACGGGTTCGAGCGCCTGCCCGGTCTCGGGATCGAGGGGGTCGAAGCGTCCGGCGTCGAGGTCGCTCGCGAGGCGCGGGCCCGGCCGGGTGGGTCCGTTCGGACCACGGTAGCTGCCCTCGCCGTAGACCACCATGGACGAAGCCAAAACCAGGCGAGAGATGCCACTCTCGGTCATCGCGGCCAGCAACACCGCCGTTCCGACCTCGTTGCTGTGCACATAGTCGGGGGCATCGGCAAAGTCGACGCCGAGGCCCACCTTGGCGGCTTGGTGGCACACCACGTCGATGCCGGCGAGGGAGCGGGCGACCGTGGCAGGGTCGGTGACATCGCCGTGCACGAACTCCACGCGCGGGTCGAGCCGCGCCGGCCGAGCGTTCCCGGCCCCGAGCCCACGTTCCGAACCCGGAACGTGGGGAAGCACCGAGGCAGGGCCGTGCACGTCGGCGCGCAGGGAGTCGAGCACGCGCACCGTGTAGCCGTGGGCAAGAGCAGCATCGACGATCGCGGACCCGATGAAGCCTGCGCCCCCGGTGATGAGCACGACGGTCACGCGATCTCCGATGCCACGCCACGTGCCAGCACGGCGTCGACCTCGGCCGGGTCGATGAGCTCGCGCGGGATGAAGTCCGTCGGCAGGGCACGCAGGATCCCGTCGATCGCGGCCAGGATGCGTGGCTGGGCGTCGTGTAGGCGACGGAACACGGCCGACGCGGTGACGGCATCCGTCTCGCTGGAGGTTGTGATGACGAACGGCGTGGGGCTGCCGGCGTCGGCGTCGGCGACCGGGGCCAGACCGGCGTCGGCGTCGGTTACGAACGACAGGTTGACCGTGGCCATGTTGAGTTCGCCGGCCAGCACGATCTCGGGGTAGGCGGTCATGTTGACGATGTCCGCGCCGATCGACCGGAACCAGACCGACTCGGCCCGGGTCGAGAAGCGCGGGCCCTGAATGACGACGACGGTTCCGGTCGGCGCGAAGTTCTCGTCGAGGTCCTCGAGCGCGCGCACGGCATAGCCGCGCAGCGACGGGTCGAACGGGTCGGCGGCGGGGAGGTGCTGCACCGATTCCCGGTCGTAGAACGTGTCGGGGCGACCGCTCGTGCGGTCGATGAACTGGTCGGTGACCACGAGCAGCCCCGGCGCGTACTCCGGAGTGACGCCGCCGACGGCCGACGAGGAGATGATCGCGCGCACTCCGATCGAGGCGAGGGCCCAGATATTGGCACGGTAGTTGATCCGGTGCGGAGCGACACTGTGGCCACTGCCGTGCCGCGGCAGGAACGCGACGCGGCGACCGGCGCGCAGGCCGATCGTGACCGGAGCGGTTCCGTAGGGCGTCTGCACCTGGTGCGTCACGGCGCCGGATGGGTCGATGAGTTCGTAGAGTCCGGAGCCGCCGATCACGGCGATCTCCGCCCGGGCGGTCGGGTCGGCCACAGGGTCAGCCAAAGAATCGACCACGGGGTCGACCATTGAGGCAGTCGGGTCAAGCGTCACAAGCGGCTCCCAGCGGGTTACAAGTCGAGTGTTCAGTGTGCCATCGAAAGCTGCATGCCGCGGCAGCCCGCCGCTGCCACACAGGCTCCTCACACGTTCCGGGCCTGGGCCCCGTCCACGGGCCCAGGTTATAAACTGGGCCCGCGGTCCGGGCCCAGGCCCCGTCCACGGAAAACTAGTGCGTGTAGACGCGGATCGAGGACGCCAGCGGCCCGGGCGGGTTGAGCGCGAAGGACGACAGCACCCCGTCCCCGGAATAGTCCACGAGCGCCCAGAGTTCCGAACCACCGCTCACGACGTAGGTCGCTCCGCTAGACACCGGTACCGTGGCGCTGGATCNATAGTCCACGAGCGCCCAGAGTTCCGAACCACCGCTCACGACGTAGGTCGCTCCGCTAGACACCGGTACCGTGGCGCTGGATCCGGCGTCGATCTGGAGGTCGACCGGGGTGCCTTGGATGGGCGTGAGGGTGAGTGCGGCATCCGCTGCCCCGCCGTTGACCAGGTGCAGGGTCGGCGATGGACCGGCGGCCACGGCTACGGCGAAGGAACCGATCAGCGGTGCCGAGGCAGAGAACCAGCCGAAGTCCTTTCCGCCGGCACTGTCGGTGGCGGTGCGCGCGGCCGCAACGATCGGCTCGTCGGAGCGCAGGTGCACGGAGAAGCTGCCCACAGCCAACGGCGCTAGCGGAATCTCGGTGGCGATGCCGGGTTCGACGTCCACCTGGGTCGACGTTCCCTCTGTAGAGCCATCGGCACTCGTCACTCCGATCTGCACCGTCGCCGCGCTGGAGCCCGGCACGAATACCCGAATCGACGGGGTGTCGGCGTTGAAACCCTCGCCCGTCGTGACTGTCTCAGCGCTGACGGCCGCCATCACGCGCACCCCGGCAATGATCTGGTTGGTGGCGGGCGTCGCGGTGACGCCGACGATCTCGACTCCGCCCGGTTCGATACCCTGGATGCTGCTCTGCTCCAGTGACGCAGCCACCTGGCCACCGCGCGATGACACCTGCAGCACCGGCGACTTCAGGTTCGGCGCGAGGCCGGCCAGTGAGATGACCCGCTGCTCACCCGGCTGCACCAGAATGCCGGTCGCTCCGGGCGCGTCAACGAGGCCGCTCTCGCCGAAGACCATCACGTCGACGGTCGCGAGCACGGGGGTCGGGTTGCTCAGCAGCAGCAGGCTGGTGCTTCCGATATCGGTCGACCCACCGACGATCCAGCTATCGCTGACCGCTTCAGCGCAGGCAGCGACGGCGAGTCCGCCAATGGTGTCGGTGGCGGCAACCTGCGACTGGCTGCCAGCCACAAATGGCGGCACGGTGGCACCATTCTGCACGGGCACGGTCAACACCAACGGCGGCTGACGACTGTTCGAATCGTCGACCGCGGTGATCTCGGTCACCTGCGGCCGAATCTGTTCCAGCGACACCACGTCAACGGCGCCATACACAGCGGATGCCGCCCCCACACTCGACGCGGACTGCGCCTGCGTCGAGTCCTCGGCGAGGGTCAAAAGCGGCCCGGGGCAGACCCGCTGCTGCTCGCTCGGCAGGGGCAGGATCTCGCTGGATTGCGGGCCGCGTTCGATGGTCGGCAGGGTCACAAGCGTGGCCGCGCCGAGCGTTGCAACGACGACGGCGATGCCGACGAGGCCGAGCACACCACGTCCGGCCCGGCCGCCGATGCGGGCAAGTTGGCTCTTATCGGGCATTGTCGTCCTCCACGGAATCGGCGGTGCCACCATCAGGTGCTTCCAGTTTGGTGCCGACGCCGGTCTCCCGGTCTATCGCGAGGTCGGCTTCGAGGTCGGTGCCGAGAGGCACGTCCCGATCGGTATTCAGGTCAGACGCAACCGGTCCCTTCCGCCGCCGCACCCGTTTGGGCTTCTGTTTGGCGTCAGCGCGGGCCGCCCGGCGTATCGCGTCACGATTAGCCTGCCGCACGGCTTCACGGCCGGCGCCGATGGGCAGCGACAACAACACCGCGCTTCCCACTACGGCGAAGGCGATGAGCAGGGTCACAAACCCGAAGACGCCGCCAGCACGAGCCGGTATGGGCGTGGACGCCGCAGTATCCGTTTCACCGAACTGCCACAGGCGGCCGAACTCGGTGTCGCCGACCGGAGCGAGCGCCGAATTGCCATCGAGGGCGGTTTCGGTGCGCAATGCGGTGTCGGCGGCGTCGATGCTGGAACCGGCCGGCTGCAAGACGATAAAGCGGATGCCCAACTCGGCCAGGTCCGCGCTGGCGTCGCGTCCGCTGCGGGAAGCGAGGTTGCCGGCAAGCTCCGTGAGCATTTTCTCACGGACGCTGAGGGTCTGGTCCGTGCTGTCCAGAGTGGATTGTTGGTTCAGGGTGGCGCCAACGCCGCGCTCGATCGACGCGAGCAGGCCACCGTCGACCTGCGGAGTGAGCTTGAGCGTGCCGACCCGGTTGTCGATCTGGGCTTCAGCGGCGACGAAGGCCGGCTGCGTCTGCCCGGTTCCCTCGCGCACGACCGCGGAGCCGACGTGCAGTGAACCAATAAGCGGGAGTACCACCACGGCCAGGGCGAGAGCTGCGACAACGCCGGGCATCGACGCGAACCGGCGCAGCGAGCGCAGACCGATAATGAGGGCGCCGATCAGGCCGAGCCAGTACAGGCTGAGGCCGGCACCTGACCAGACGCGCACCGGTTCGGCTCCGATCGCGGCGAGCACAAGCTGGTTGGCGACGAGGGCTGTGCCCAAGCCAAGCAGCGCGACCAGCCAGGCACCGCTGGCCAGGCGCGCGCCGGGCAGCAGCAGCGCCAGCAGGGCGAGCACGGCCAGAGGCGCGAGCAGGATGGGCACGAACAGTTGCGGGTCGAAGCCGACGATCCCGAACCGGTCGAGCACAGCCGCCCAGCCGTCAGAGCCGGGCAGCCCGAGCAGCAGTTGCAGGGTCGGTGCGTGCCCGCTCGGCACGGGCAAGCCCGGGTCAGCGACGAGGGTCAGCCAGTCACCGCGCAGGCCCCGGTCGAGAATGAGCGGCAGCGCCAGAGCGAGCGCCGGCATCGGAATACCGATGAAGCGCATCACCCGACGGCCAGCCAGGGCCACGCTGAACAGCCAGCCCACGAGCAGTGCCGGGGCCAGCGAGGGCGCGCAGGCCGCAACGGCAGCGAACAGCAGGGCAGCAGATGCCGACGCCGACCAGGTGCGCGCGGCGGCGAACCAGGCGAAGAACAGCCAGGGCAGCAGCAGGTGCACGAGAATCGCGGCGGGGCGTCCGGTGGCGAGGGCGATCAGAAACGTCGGGGCCAGCACCCAGAGTGCTGCGGCCAGGGCCCGCAGGCTGCCGCGGTCGGTCAGTCGGGTTGCAGCCATCCACGCGCCGATTGCTGCGAGCGGAAAGGCCAGGGCGTAGACCAGCACGAGCGCGAACGAGGGCGACCAGAACGCGATCGAGCCGAGCACGGCTACGACCGCGGCAAAGGGGTCGGCCGCTCCGACGAAGCCGAGTCCGAGGTCGCGCCAGCCGTAGCCGACGCTCGCCCACAGTTCGGGCAGGCTCGGTGAAAGCGGCAACAGGCCACCGCCGGTCAGGGTGTCGGCGCCGAGCAACGGCACCATCATGATGATTCCCACAACGGCCGCGGCCAGCATGGTCCAGGCGCCGCCGCCGGAGAAGAATCGAATTTCGGGCCGTTCGCCGTGCAGGCCGAACAGGCTCGCTTCACGCTTGAGCGCGTGCCGTCGGCGCACTTCCGCTGAGGGAACCCGCAGGGTCGCAATGGCATCCCAGCCGAGAGTTCGGGTCTTGGCGAAGGAACGGCGGGCATTGCCGACGCGCATTCCGTTGAAAGCGGCGCCGAATGCCGCAGCGAATTCGCCGACAATCGCGCCCGGTTCTTTGCGCAGCAGTTGCCCGATCGATCGGAGAAAGGCGAGCGGCAGTAGAGACAGCCAGTGAAAAACCAGGGTCCAGGCCGGAGCGTAGACCAGGCGGCGATGCAGTTGGGCCGAGCGTTCGGCCCGTACCCGACGGCGACGGAGGCGCCCCCGCGAGGACTGGTTTGGTCCGGCAACACCGTCACCGGCCGATGCCACGCGAGCAGCCGGAACGACCGACACCCGATACCCGGCCAGGCGCACGCGCACGCAGAAGTCGAGCGAGTCGTCCACGGTCGGGAGAGCCGGGTCGAATCCCCCGAGCTGCTCCCAGACCATGTGGCGCACGAGCAGACCGCCGGCGCTGACGGCGAGCACGTCGCTCAGGCCGTCGTGCTGGCCCTGGTCGAGTTCGCTCTCGACCAGGCTGACGGTGGTACCGGTCGGCGTCATCGACTCGCCGAAGTTGTGGATATATTCGCCGGCGATCCACTCCATCGCCTTGGGTCCGGCGACGGCTACCGAAGGGGCGATCTCGAGTGCATCAACGAGCACCTCGAGCGCAGTCGGATCGGGCGCGCTGTCCTGGGCGAGCAGCCAGAGCAGCTCGCGATCGTGCGTGGGCGGCGGCGTCACGCGCACGGCGGCAGCGATCGCCTGTCCAAAGTGCAGATCGGCGTCGGCGGCAATGAACTGCGTCGGCCCGAATTCGGCGAGCAGTTGCGCGGTCGCATCGCTCGAGCCGCAGTCAACGGTGATGACAATGTCGGGTTTACGGGTCTGTAGCGACAGCGCCTTGAGAGTTCGCTCAAGGTGTTTCGCGCCGTTTCGGGCGACAAGGATGGCGGTGACTCTCGGTTGCATAACAGAACCAGCCTAGGTCGGGATCGGCGGGCGGCCCTGAACCGAGAGGGCGCGCCTCGAATATTGGCTGGGCGGATGCCGCAATTTCCGTTCACACATCGCGTCGCGACAACGATCCGATCAGGAATCCGCTTGGGGATGCCGAGCGTCACCCAACGAGCGAACGCTAAGCGCGCTTACGCAGTTTCCGGCGCTCGCGCTCGGACAGGCCGCCCCAGATGCCGAACCGTTCGTCATTACCGAGCGCATACTCGAGGCACTGGTTACGAACCTCGCAGCCGGAGCAGATTTTCTTAGCGTCGCGTGTGGAACCACCCTTTTCGGGAAAGAACGCTTCGGGGTCGGTCTGCGCGCAGAGCGAGTCGGCCTGCCAGGCCAACAGGTTTTCGTCACCGAGATCTTGTCGTATTCCCGGAACACCGAGGGTGACGGGGTCAACGAACCAGTCCTCTGGTACTCCGGAACGATAGTCAGGTATAGCCATATCGTCTCCCAGCGCTCGCTCCGCACCGTTTAGTGCTGTATCTAATTACACCGGTGTAATTCGATAACGTCAAGTCGCGGATCGTAAACCCTCAATACGGGCTGGAGGGTTACGACGCGCCGACGGTGACGATGAATTCGCACGTTCGAGGGCAGCAAGAGTGATGCAATGTTGCGAACGTAGCACGATCAGGCCCGGAGTCGGCGTGTCGCTGCCCTCAGCGCACGAAGGCGCGCGAGGAATCCCAGGCGCTCTGCACCATCTGCTCGAGGGTGTGGCTCATGCTCCAGCGCAGATCACGGGCCGCGAGCGCGCCGGAGGCCACGATGCGATCCGGATCACCGGCGCGGCGTGGGCCGATCTCTGGCACGAAGTCGATACCGGTGACTCGGCGCACGCTCGCCATGATTTCACCGACCGAGACGCCGTCGCCACTGCCGAGGTTGTAGACCGGCTCGATCGCGTCGCCGGCGTCGAGGCGGCGGGCTGCGGCGACGTGCGAGAGCGCGAGGTCGGCCACGTGGATGTAATCGCGCACGCAGGTTCCGTCGGGCGTGGCATAGTCGTTGCCGTTGATGCGCGGGATGCGCCCATCGAGCAGCGCGGCGAAGATCAGAGGAAAGAGGTTGTGCGGGCTGGTGTCGCACAGGGAGCGGTCACCGGAGCCGACGACGTTGAAGTAACGCAGCGAGGTGTGGCGCAGCCCGGTTGCGACGGCCTGATCGCGCAGCAGCCATTCGCCGATCAGCTTGGATTCGCCGTAGGGCGACTCCGGGTTCTTCGGCGTGTCTTCGGTGACGAGGTCCGTGCGCGGCGTGCCGTAGACGGCAGCGCTCGATGAGAACACGATACGGTCGATCTCGGCCGAGTTCATGGCGGCGAGCAGCGTGGCGGTGGCCGTCACATTCTGTTCGTAGGTGTGTAACGGGCGCTGCACCGAGACGCCGGCGTACTTGAATCCGGCAACATGCACGACGCCGCTCACGTGATGCTCGCGAAAGGCCTGCGACAGGGTTCCACCGTCGAGCACATTCGCCCGAATGAACGGGACCCCGGCCGGTACAAACGACTCGTGGCCGCTCGAGAGGTCATCGAGCACGACCACGTCGAGGCCTTCAGCCTGGAACGCACGCACCACGTGGGATCCGATGTAGCCCGCTCCGCCGGTTACCAACCATGCCATGACGCCCCGTTCGTTCGTGCGACACTCGGGTGCGCCACCGCTACAGGCTAGCGCCAGCGAACCGCGGCATCATACTCGTCGACCATCAGGGGTGCTCTTCGGCCGGAGCTATCGCGCCGAATGGCGCGAATCGTGCCAACGATAGCGGTGACGGCGAGGGCTGTAAGGAGGAAAAAGAGAATGAACATGGCAGAAATTCTATGAATTGTGCTTTTCTGCCGCGAGTGGCAGAGTCGTCACTGTTTGATACATTCCTGCCAATGTTGACGAGAGGATGCTCATGCTCCAGAAGATCGTCTGCGTCACCCTCCCGGGTCTGGCGCCGTTTGAATTCGGCGTGATCTGCGAGGTGTTCGGTATCGACCGCAGCGCCCAGGGCGGGCCCTTGTTCGACTTTCACGTCGTGGCCGCCGAACCCGGACCGATCCGCACCAAGATCGGCTTCGACATCGTCGTGCACGACAACCTGTCAGCCGCGGCCGATGCCGACCTCATCGCCATTCCCGGCTACGAACAAGGCGAGTCCGTCGACCCGCGCGTGCTGCAGGTGGTGCGCGACGCTGAAGCCCGCGGCGCCTGGGTGCTCAGCGTCTGCAGCGGTGCATTCGTGCTCGCCCAGGCCGGCATCCTCAATGGCCGCCGCAGCACCACCCACTGGATGTACACCGACGCCCTCGCCCGCTCGTTTCCCGAGACGGCCGTCGACCCCGATGTTCTGTTCGTCGACGACAGCCACGTCGTCACCGGGGCCGGCACCGCCGCGGGCATCGACGCCGCGCTGCACATCGTGCGCACCGAACTCGGCGTGACGGCCGCCAACGTCATCGCCCGCCGCATGGTCGTGCCGCCGCAGCGCGACGGCGGGCAGTCGCAGTACATCGAAGCATCGGTCGTCGACTGCCAGACCGAATCCTTCGCCGCCGTCACCGAGTGGATGCTGCGCCACCTCGACCAGGACTTACCGGTCGACCTGCTCGCCCGCAAGTCGCTCATGTCGCCGCGCACCTTCGCGCGCCGGTTTCGTGCCGAGCTCGGCACGACGCCCACCCGCTGGCTCAACCGGCAGCGATTGCTGCGGGCGCAGGAACTACTCGAAGACTCCTCGCGCAGCCTCGAAGCAATCGCCGTCGATACCGGTTTCGGCGGAGCCGCCGTGATGCGTCACCACTTTCTGCAGGTGCTGCACACCACCCCCACTGCCTACCGCCGTGCCTTCGGCCCCCGCAGGGTCGGCTAGCCGATCGGGCGTGCCGATGTTCGTCGAAAACCAGGCTACGCACCGGGCATCGCGAGAAAGACCTCGCCGGTGCCGGCGAACGTCAGGGTGCCCTCATCCGGCGTGATGTATACGGCCTCGCCGTGCTTGAGCGGTCGCGACGACGCGCCGCCCGCGATGAGAAATCCGCCGGCCGTGCAGATCGCGATGGCCGGGCCGGTGAGGGTGACCTGTCGCATCGTGACGGGCGCCGGCGACGCGGCGTCGGCATCCGCGTGAATGCGCACGAGCTCGAAGTCGGCAACCCCGGGCCGATACCGTGAGACGCCGTCCGCGAGAATGATCGGAGCGAGGACCGGCGACGTCGCCGGAGTGAAGTCGAGCACCGCGAGCAGCTCCTCGATGTCGATGTGTTTGGGGGTGAGCCCGCCGCGCAACACGTTGTCGGAGGCGGCCATCACCTCCACGCCGAGTCCGGACAGATACGCGTGGATGCTGCCGGCCGGCAGATACAACACCTCACCACGCTTCAGGGAAACCCGGTTCAGCAGCAAAGCGAGCACGATTCCGGGGTCGCCGGGGTACTCGGCGGCGAGCACGCGCACCGCCGCCAGCTCATTCGCGTAGCCGATGATTGCTCCCCCTCCGGCTAGGAACTTGGCGTGCTGGGCGAGCAGGACCACCCGTTCGACCAGCCATTTCACCTCGCCGGAGTCGCCTCCGCGGCCGTCACGCAACAGCCAGTCCACGGTGTCGCGCAGGCCCTCGGCCAAGTGTTGCTCGAGCAGGTCGATGGCGGCGGCCTGCGGGTTCTCGTTCGCGAGGTCGAGCAGGCGCAGCTCGGCGATGATGCCGCGCACCTCGGCGAGCGGGCGGAACCCGCAGAGCGCTTCAAACGTGTCGCTGAGCGCAAAGAGAAGTTCGGGCTTGTGGAAAGGGTCGCGGTAGTTGCGGTTACCGGCGTCGACGGCGATTCCGGCCTCGTTCTCAAGCGCGAACCCCGCACGGGCCTGTTCGGTCGTCGGGTGCGCCTGCAGCGACAGCGGGCGTCCCGCGGCCAAAATCTTCAGGAGGAACGGCAGGCGCGGGGCAGTCGTGGCCGCGTCGGCGGTATCCGTTTGCCGCGTCGCCCAGTCCGCTCCGAGTGCCACCGTCGGCGAAGCCGCGATCCAGCCAGCGAGGTCGGTGGAACCGCCCGCCTGCTCCGCATCCTCAATCACCGATGGAGAGCCAGCGTGGGCCCCGAGCCAGAGCTCGGCTTCCGGCCCGCCCGACGGCGTATGACCGAGCAGATCGGCGATGGCATGTGTGGAGCCCCAGGCGTAATCGCGCGGGGTATTGGTGATGCCCACAAACATTTTCGACTCCTTCGTACGCTGTTTAGACCAAACTACCAACCGACTTCAATCATCCAGCCAACGACCCTAGGCTGGCGGCTAGACCGGTTGCGTATCGACCGCCTATTTTGCAACGGAGCATCCATGACCTTTGAACTACTCGGCAGCGACATCTTCGGCTATGAAAATCTTCTCACCGCGCCCGAGCAGGGGGCCATCCTGAAGCTGCGCGCCTACCTCGACCAGGAGGTTCGCCCCATCGCGAACGGATGCTGGGAGCGCGCCGAATTCCCCGCCCAGATCATCAAGCCGCTCGCCGAGCTCGGCCTGTATTCCTTCGGCTGGGACGAAACGAAACCCTTCACGAATTCGGCCGTGTTCCGTGGCTTCGCGGCGTTGGAACTGGCGCGAGTGGATGCATCCGTTGCCACCTTCGTCGGTGTGCAGAACGGGCTGTCGGCCGGGTCGATTGCGGCCTGCGGCTCTGCCGAGCAGCGCGCCGAGTGGATTCCGCGCCTCGCCTCGGGCGAGGTCGTGGGAGCGTTCGGGCTGACCGAGCCGCTCTCCGGCTCCGATGCGGCGCAGGGCCTGCGCACCACTGCCACCCGCACGGGCGACACCTGGACCTTGAACGGCGCCAAGCGCTGGATCGGCAACGCCACCTTCAGCGACGTGACCATCATCTGGGCCAAGGACACCGCCGACAACCAGGTCAAGGGCTTCATCGTTCCCACCGACACCGCCGGCTACGCGGCCACCAAGATCGAGGGCAAGATCAGCCTGCGCACGGTGCAGAACGCCGACGTGACCCTGACCGACGTGGTCGTGCCCGAGACCCTGCGCCTGCAGAACGCCAACTCGTTCAAGGACACCGCCAAGGTGCTGCGGGCCACGCGCGCTGAGGTGTCCTGGGCGGCCGTCGGCAACGCTATCGGCGCCTACGATGCGGCCGTCGCCTATTCGAAAAAGCGCGAACAGTTCGGCAAAGCCATCGGCGGTCACCAGCTCGTGCAGGATCTGCTGGTGAAGAGCCTCGGCAACATCACCGCGAGCCTCGGCATGGTCGTGCGGGTGTCGCAGCTGCAAGACGAAGGCGTGCAGCGCGACGAGCACTCCGCGCTGACCAAGGCCTACACGACCAGCCGCATGCGGGAGAGCGTGGCGTGGTGCCGCGAGCTGTTCGGCGGCAACGGCGTGACCCTCGAGTACAACGTAGCGCGGCACTTCGCCGACGCCGAGGCCATCTACTCCTACGAGGGAACCCAGGAGATGAACACCCTCATCGTAGGTCGCACCATCACCGGCCAGGCTGCCTTCGTCTGAGCTGATGCCAACGGCCCCGAACCCACACCCGGGGGTGCGCCCGCGCCCGGGCCCGGGATACGGTGTCGGAATGAGACCACAGCAGCGCGGCCCGGCGTGACCACCGAGCAGGGGCTCGACGCGATCATCGTCGGATCCGGCCCGAATGGCCTTGCCGCCGCCGTCACCCTCGCCCGCGCCGGCCTCAGGGTGCGCGTCTACGAGCGCAACCCGCAGATTGGCGGCGGGGCGGCGACCGCCGAACTCACCCTGCCCGGGTTCCGCCACGACGTGGGGAGCGCCGTGCATCCGCTCGCGCTCGCCTCCGAGTTCTTTCAGAAGTTCGGCCTCAAGGACCGCATCGAACTTAAAGTTCCCGAGATCTCCTTCGGGCATCCGCTGCCCGGTGGCTGCGCCGGCGTCGCCTGGCAGGATATCGAACGCACTGCCACCGGCCTCGGGCGCGACGGTCCGGCCTGGCTGCGGCTGCTGGGCCCGCTCGTGCAGAATATCAACGCCATCGCCGAGCTCACCGGGGATGCGCTGCTGCGCGTACCGCGGCATCCGCTGATGCTGGCCCGCTTCGGGCTGCGCACCCTCGAGCAGGGCAGCCCGGCCTGGAACTGGCGCTTTTCCGGCGTGACCGCGCCGGCGCTGCTCACCGGAACGTTCGCCCACTCGATCGGGCGGCTGCCCAGCCCCTCCACCGCCGGTGCCGGGCTCACCCTCGCCGCGCACGCGCACGCTCGGGGCTGGCCCATTCCGATCGGAGGAAGCGGCGCCATCGTGCAGGCTCTCGCCGACGATCTGCTCGCGCACGGTGGCGAAATCGTGACGGATGCCGACATCACCAGCCTGAAAGAGCTGCCGCCGGCCCGCATCGTGCTGCTTGACGTGACGCCGCGCGCCCTCGTCGACCTCGCCGACGGGGCATTGCCCGTTCGCTACGCCGCATCGCTCAGGAGCTTTCGCTACGGTAACGCGGTCGCCAAGGTGGATTTCGCGCTTTCCGAACCGGTTCCCTTCACCGCGGCCGACCTGCGGCGAGCGCCGACCCTGCACGTGGGCGGCACCCGCGCCGACCAGGCCCGCGCCGAGAACGCCGTCGCCCGCGGACGGCACGCTGAGTTCCCCTATGTGCTCGCCGCGCAGCCGAGCATTCTCGACGCCACTCGCGCTCCCGCCGGAAAACACACGCTTTGGGCCTACACGCACGTTCCGGCGGGCTCCACCCACGACCAGACCGAGCAGATCACCCGGCAGATCGAACGCTTCGCCCCGGGATTTCGCGACACCATCCTCGCCTCTTACAGCCAGACCGCCGCGCAAATGCAGAACCACAATCCCAATCACGTCGGCGGCGACATCGCGGCCGGAGCGATCAGTATGACCCAGCTCGTGCGCCGCCCGGTGCTCTCAAGCGACCCGTGGCGTACCCCACTCGCCGGTGTCTACCTGTGCTCCTCGTCGACTTCTCCCGGCCCAGGCGTGCACGGCATGTGCGGCTACCGCGCCGCCCTGAGCGCCCTGGCCCACGAATACAACGTCGTTGAGCCGCCGGACCTCACTCCCCGCGAGGGCAACTAAGGTCCATCCCACTGCCGAGTCGCCCACGAAACGTCACGTGCCGCGCATAACTCCTGCAATTTGAAGCTGTTGGGACAGACACCCGCGTAATTCCGGGCAAGTCGTGTGAACATCAATGGGAATTGCAGGAGTTATGCGCCTTCGCCCGTAGAGACCAGCCTGATCGGAGGCCGCTCATTGACCACTCAGCCACCCCGAAAACCCGAACAGGTCTTCGCGGCGCGCACAAAGCGGATGCCCCGTGCGCCGGAGCGAAGACGCCGCCGCCGACCCAGCCCGCCTCGATCCCACTCCCCTGAACGGCCTGGCATCGGCTACCGCAACACGGAGACCCTCCGCCGCCTCGTCTACCCGGCCGAGGACCACGCCGACCAGCGGCGCGGAACCCGGCGCACCAACACCGGTAATCTGAAACCATGTCCGCCGTGCAGAGTCGCCTCGTCATTCGACTCTTCGCGACCTTCGTCTGGTTCACCGTTCTGGCCGGCCAGTTCTGGCGCAACCTCGGCGGCTGGTGGGGCTTCGGCGCCATCGCCGTGATCGTCGTCGTCGGCAGCATCATCGGCCTCGGCACCCAACGCGCCAATGCCCGCAATCGCGCCGCAGTGAACGCCGCAGTGAACGCCGCAGTGAACGCCGCAGCATCAGACGACACCCCCACCGACCGCGACATCGCCCGGGGCCACACCTACCAGGCTGCGCTGGCCCCGCCCCTGAACTGGCGCAAGTTCCCCAAGACCATCACCGCGTTCTTGCTATTGGCCACCCTGTCGATCGCGTGGTCGTACTACCCGGGGGCATCCGCTCTCGGAATCACCCTGCAACTCATCACCACCCTCGCCGCCCTGTTTCTGGCCGTCACCCTCACCTGGCCGGAGCTGCTGCGCACCCTGGCCGCCGCGCTGCGCTGGGTGCTCGCGCTGAGCCTCGTGTTCGAGCTGTTCGTGGCCATTGTCGTACAACACGAAGTGCTGCCCTTCTTCGTCGATTACGGCACCGACGACGTGCCGAAGGCGTTCTATTGGAGCCGGGGCCTGCTGCTGGATGGCGGCCCGATCGAGGGCATCGTCGCCAATCGCAACCTGCTCGGATTCGTCGCGCTAACAGCCATCATCGTCTTCATCGTGCAACTGAAGGCCCGCACAGTCAGGCGCAACTCCGGCCTGGTCTGGCTGGCGCTGGCCGTCGGCATGCTGCTGCTCACCCGCTCCGCCACGGTCACCGTGTCGCTCGTCGCGGTCGTCGCCGCCCTGATCTTCGCGCTCTGGGCGAGACGGCTGCACGATCAGCACCGACGGCCGCTGTATGTCGTGGCGGCGGCATCCGTTCTGACGGTGGGAGCAGCCCTCGCCCTGTTCTCCTCGCAGCTGTTCGGGCTGCTTGGTCGCAGCGACGACCTCACCGGCCGCTTCGATATTTGGGCCAGCGTCACCCAGCTCGCCCTGGAACGACCGGTGTTCGGCTGGGGCTGGGTGAGCTACTGGGTGCCGTGGGTGGAACCGTTCAACGGCCTCGCCGTGCGCAAGGGCGTCACCTACCTGCAGGCGCACAACGCCTGGCTCGATGTCTGGCTGCAACTCGGCATCGTCGGCGTGATTCTGTTCGCCGCGCTGGTCGGCTCGACCCTGTGGCGGGCCTGGTTTCTTGCCGTCGACCGACCGCGTCTCGGCGTGAAAGACACCGAACCGTTCGCCGTGTCGGCCCTGCTGCCGCTGCTGCTGCTCGCCGCGCTGATCGCGCAAAGCATCGCCGAAAGCCGACTGCTGATCGAGAGTGGCTGGGTGATTCTCATCGTGCTGGCCGTGGTCACCAAGCGGCAGCAGCACGCGCCAAGGCCGATGCCCTGACGCCAGCGCGGTAAATTAGAGGATGCCCACCCTGCCCGACGCCCTGCGGCGCGTGCTGGCGTCGCCGAAATTCGCGGCCGCGCTCACGCTCGCCATTCTGGCCACCGCGTTTGGCACCCACCTGCTGCGCAGCGTGGTGGGCTGGCCCGGGCTCATCGGCATTCTCGGCGGCCTCATCGTGCTGGCCGTGCTCTCACTGCTCGCCCGCCGCCCGATCGTGGAGTGGCACGGTCTGTTGCCCATCTCGATCATCGTGTTCGTGGCTTGGTGCGCGCTTTCCGGCGTGTGGAGCGGCTATGTCTCCGAGACCATCATCGGCGTCAGTTACCAGATCACCGTGGGGTTCCTCGCTATCTACGTGGCCCTCGTGCGCGACACGTTCCAGGTCGTGCGCGCCACCGGCGACGTGCTGCGGGCGCTGCTCGCACTCTCCATCGTGCTCGAAGTGCTCTCGGGGCTGCTGCTTGACCTGCCGATCGCTTTTCTGGGTGTGGCCGGCAACATCGACCAGCTCGGACCGATTCAGGGCGTGTTCGGCTCCCGCAACGTGTTTGGGCTCATCACCCTCATCGCCGCCGTCACCTTCTACGTGGAGCTCCGCGCCCGGTCCATTCCGCGCGGCCTCGGCATCGGCTCCATGTGGCTGGCCGGCATCTGCCTGGTGCTCACCCGCTCCCCCGTCATCGTGGTCGTCGCCATCTGCGTCACCGTCGCCGCACTCGCTCTGTACCGCCTGCGCCGCGCCCCCGTCGACGGCCGACGGATGCTGCAGCTCGGCCTCCTGAGCGCGGCTCTCGTCGCCGCCGGCGCAGCCTGGCTCGGACGCATCACCATCATCGACGCCCTCAACGCCGGCAGCGAGTTCGAGGTTCGCTACTCGCTCTGGAGCGAGATGTGGCGGCTGGTGGAGCTGCATCCGCTCGAGGGCTGGGGCTGGGCCGGATTCTGGCCCCAGGACGTCACGCCCTACGGTTGGATTGAATTCACCACCGGACGCCTGCACGCTACCGGGCTCAACGCCTACCTCGACGTGTACTTTCAGGTGGGGCTGATTGGCTTTCTCGCCTTTCTCGCCCTGGTGCTGCTGGCCTTCGTGCGTTCCTGGCTGCTCGCCTCGAACAAGCGCTCGCTGGCGTATGTCTGGGCGCCGCTCATTCTGGTCACCCTGCTGGTGACCAGCGCCGCGGAGAGCACCATTCTGTTCGAGTTCGGCTGGCTGCTGCTGGTGATCTGCTCGGTCAAGGCCGCGCAGGGCCTGAGCTGGCGCAACGCCCTGCCGCACAAGCCCCACCCCGACGCGCCGTAGGCGCTGCGTCAGCTGGTTTCAGGATCGCGCTGATGCTTGCAATCGCAATGTGAGCGCGTTCCTGCTGGCCAGCGAGACCCTGAGCGGCCACCCCCGCCCTTCCACTGGCTATGCGGAGAAGCGTGGGACTGCGCGTTCAACGATGCCGATAAGCAGCGCCTGCACATCGCCCGCGGCTCCGATCAGGGCTTGCTCAGCGCTTAGCTGAACCCAATTGCCTGCGATGACGGTATCAAGGGTGCAGAACCCGGAATATACATGGCACCCGAACGTAGCCCGTTCGGCACCGATAACGGATACGGCCTGGACCGTGCCGTCAGCCGTCATGAATACAGAAGATCGGTCATAACCCCATTCCCCGCCTGGCAGCGCGGTGATGTATAGCGGCCAAGTCTGACCCGTGCTCTCGGGAACCCACATGCATCGGTCAACCCCGACAATCGTCCAGGCGGCATTGTCGATGCCCCACCCTTCGCCGTCGTTCCCATCGCTGATTAAAACTTCTTCAGCCGTGCCGAATTCGGATCGAAATTCATCTGCGGTGGCGTATACCGAACAGTCAGCGGGGAGTATGCCGGTCGAGGCCGGCGCAACCCACAATTTTTCGGGGGCTGGAGCGTTCCGTACCGCGCTGACAATTTCAGCGATCAGAGGGGCCACATGTTCGCTAACCGCGTCATTGCTCAGACTCGGATTCACGTCTATTCCCTGCGCGATGAATTCGATCCAGCTCTCACCGACGAAAATGTTCACCCAGCAGGCTGATTCCGCACCACGACCCAGGCAGGAAACGTGCGAGGCCTCGCCGTAGGTTGACGCGGGCCCTGATACGACTTCCGCAGTGTTTCGCGCGTAGGCCGCCCACTGGGTGCTTGCCTCGGGCAGCACCTGAAGACTCACAGAACTCTGTGTGGCGCCATCGCCGCTCGCCAGGCATGAGACGCCGCCGAGCTGACTCACGGCATACCCTAACGGCGTGGCCGACTGCGGTCTCACCATCAGGTCCGTCGTCAGGGTTGCTCTGTTCAATACACTGGCCACCAATCCTGCGGGCATTACGTCATCACAGGACAGGCCCAATCGCGAGGCTGGCTCCGATACTGGAGCGGCGCTCGCCGCAGCTGTGGACTCAGGCGAGCGATCAGCTGCCTCGATGGCCCCAGGCCCGGGCGCGCACCCCACCAACACAACTGTCGCCGCAATAAGAACACAAATATTCAGTCCCCGCACTGATTTCTCCAATTTTCACTACCTTGAACAGGCTGCGACCGAAATACGTATCGCTGCGACAGAAGGTTGCTCAGGTACGCCAAGCTGCCAGCGCCACCGAATCCGAATCCGAGCCTATACCTCACGCCGATAAGGCAGTCCGGCTGGCCGACGGGCCCCAGTATTTGAACCGCTGAAGCCCGCTCGGTATCGTCCAATGGAGACTCGGTGCCCGATTTCTAGCATCGTCGTGCGCGCCACCGGCGACGTGTCGAGCAGGCGCTGAGCCGCGGCCAGCGACCGCTGCCCGATCAGCACCTCAGCTTTGGGTGAAGCATCGAACGCGGCGCGGCAATCGCCCAAAGAGGCGACCCGCTCGGCCGCCCGGCGAAGCACATTAGCGAGGTTGTGCATACCCAATTCCGCCACCAAATAACAGAAAACCGAGCAATACTCGTAATCTGTAGAGACATAGTCAAATCTAAATCTGGGGAGGACTGGGCTTCTCATCTCCACCCCGACCAACTCTTTCAACGTCCAGCAAGCGTAAGCAATTCTGCGGCTCCGTCCCTGTGCCTTCAATTCCTACGCCTCCTCCACTAGCGACCAGGCTCGTACAATCGCTCATCGCGATTTACGAAACAACAGCGCCAAGGTACTTCGAGCCGTACGCCACGGTGAGACACTCCAGGTCACCAATCATGGCGAAGTCGTCTCGGTGCTATCGCCACCGCCCCTGGCACCGCTCTGCGGTATTCGGCACCGTCCGCACTGATTCACAGAGGGTGTTAAGGCCTGCCGCTCTTCCCTGTTGTCGTGAGCACCCAGTCCGCCCTGGACAAGCTGCGCGCCGAACGTTGATCACCTCCCTAGATACCTCTGCCGTCGCAAAGCTGCTAGCGGACGAGGCGGAGACCAGTACACTCGGGTACACCTTGACGCCAGGGTCGGGGGCGGGGCGCTAATCTCGTCTCAATGTTTCTCCTGAAAACCGAACTGTGGCGCATGGCGAAACAAACAGGAATAGCGCAGACCGCGGTCACTCACATGCTCTCCCGATTGGCCATGCTGGACATGGACCGGAGTGTCTCTCGCGATGCCGGACTTCTCACGGGTCCCAGTCTGCGAAGTCGGGACGCCCTTCACATCGCTGCCGCGCTCCACGCAGGCGCGAACGTGTCCATCACGTACGATGCTCGCTAACAGGAGGCAGCCGAGGCCGTCGGCCTGCGCGTGCGAACCCCCCGGACGGAGCTAGCGTCTCTTCAGTGAGATGCAGCCTTTCCAGTTTCCGTCCTTCAGCAGCGGATGCAACAACCCATCGAGTAAGCGCCGCCATAAAGCGGATGCCGTCACGGAGCCTCGTCGGGCATGTTGACCATGCCCTCGAGCTCGCCCTCGGTCACCCGCACCATGCTGCCGAACAGCGTCCACTCCACGTTCCCAGCGGTGCCGCCGACAATGCAGTTGCTCGCGCCCACATCCACCAGATCGGGTTCACGATTGCCGTGGGACGCCTCGACGTACACGCCGTCCTCCCGCAGCGCCACAAACGAGTCGGCGAAGGTCACGAGGCTCGCATCGCCCTCACAGAACCCAATGGTCTAGGCTCTGCAGAGGGCGTAGGCGTCGACCGATGCGAGCGGGCTGTCGGCCGTTCGAGCCGCCGGTACCGGTACCGGCGTGATGGTGGGAACGGGAACCGGCTCGGCGCTCTCCGTCGCGTTAGGCGTCGCGGGCGTCGACACGCACCCCGCCAGCCCAAGAGAGACCGCGCACAGAGCTCCGGCCAAGATCTTTCCTGTGCTGCGCGAACGGTTCACGCTGCCACCTTCCATTCAGCCACGACCATGGAACATCACTTCCAGCATTCGTACAAGGCGGGCGTGCCCTCCAGATCGCACCCGGTCCGCAGCGCACGATATAGCTTGCGGACGTCCCGGGAAGGTTTCACTGGCGACCCGCCAGTCGTCACCGTCGAGCCGTTCGAGACCTCGCTGCGGCAGCTCGACTGGCTAGGTCGTTTCTGAACCAGGTGCATGGCTTCATCCGCCACGGTGTTGCACTCGGCACAGTAGCGCCCCCCGATCAGGGGCAGTCAGCGGCATTTAGGTGCAATACAAAAGGCAATAGAGTGATCAGATGACTAAAATTCGGCCCGAGCAAATCGGCCACAGGTCTCTGTTACGCCGGGGGCGCAGCACCAAGCCGTTGCAATACACGTTTCTGGCCGTCGCGGCTGGGGTCGCCGGAGTCGCCTGCTTTCTCGCCCTGACACCATGACCGTGACCCGTCCCGCCACTTTCTGGGCGAGCGCCGCGACGATTACCCTGGCCCTCGCTTTCTCGGCACCTCCACCGGCATTAGCCCTGACCGAGCCTCCCGAAGACACTCCTAGTGCTGTCACCGCGGACCCGACGCCATCCCGCACCGAGGAACCGGCTGTCGTTCCGAACCAGACGCCGGAGCCGACACCAGACCCAACGCCGGATTTGACGCCAGACCCATCGCCAGAAGTCGAATACACTGGCACCGACACACCGAGCAACTCACCGACGACACCGATTGACACCACGACCCCGCCGGCCGAAATAGACTCCGCGCCGAGCTCGTGGTTCTACGTGCCGCCGGCGTCAACCCGCCGCTCGACCTCCGTGGAGAAAAAAGCGAAGACCGCCACGCCCACTTCCACGCTTGAACCGAAGGCTGTCGTCGAGGTCGTTCCCACGGCGGTGCCGAGCTCGACGCCCACTCACGAAACCGTGATCACCGAAGTTGACTACACGACTCCGACCTCAGCCGGGGCGTCAACCCTCGCCATTACTGCTCTCAGTGCCAGTCTCGTACTCGCTGCCCTGCTCGGCGCCTGGGCGCTGCTCTACAAGCTGCGCCTCGCCAACAGCCGCGCGATCACGCCCTTTCAGCGCCGCTAGACCAAGCGCAGCTTGAGCACACGATTCTAGCCAGCTGTCCGCTCAACCCATCGAGATTCGGTGATCACCCTGGCACCACCGAGGACCACGATGCGCCTCAGGTTCAGCCGGGACTGTCTCTTAAACGGTGTTTCCGGCCTGACGCGTCGGACGTGGGCCTGGTGGGAAGGGTACCGTGATGACGACACCTGATACTGTCACGAAGCAGACGAAATCTGAGACCACCCCTGAGGCGGTGGCAGCGAAAGAATGGGTGCGCTTGGCTAGAGAGCAGGGGCGGGCTGCTGGGTCAGATCACGAACACATTTCTTGAGGCGGCGCTGAATGGGGTAATGACCGATCACCTCGGCCATGAGAACAACCGTGCCCCGGACGAGCGCGACGACTCGAACGTGCGCAACGAGACCCGCACCAAAACGGTCATTAGTCCCACGACGGGGCCTGTGACGATCCAGGTGCGCCGTGACCGGGACGGCACGTTCACTCCGGTGATCGTGCCGAAACGACATCGCCGACTGACGGGGATCAATGGGATCGTGCTGTCGTCGTATGCCCGCGGCCTCACAACGGGCGAGATCAGCGCTCACTTCAACCAAACCTATGGCGCGCAAGTATCAAGAGAAACCATCTCCCGCGGCACCGACAAGGTGATCGAGGAGATGCAGACGTCGCAGTCACGTCCATTGGACAGCGGGCAGTTTCTACTAGTCGCCGCGAATCCCGAGCAGGGAGAAACCAAGGGCCAGATTCGCACCTAACAAGATACCGGCAGCTGTTAAGCGTCGCTACGTCGAATTGATTCGGGAGGGCCTGTCGGGATCTAAGGTAGCCCGACAGGTCGGAGTTTCGCTCAACTGCGGATCGTTGTCGTTCATCAATGCTGGCAGTCTGATTGTCGTCGAACGTGTCGCCACTAGTACTCGTTATTTCTCTCAGAACGATCGAATCGAAATCGGCGATGGCCTCGCTGCAGGCGAGGGCGTGAAAGGGATCGCCGCCCGGATTGGGAAAAGCTTCCAGAGCGCCTATCGAGAGATTGCACGCAACCGCAAGTCCGACGGCTCATACCGACCCTCGTTCGCCCACGCGGTGAAACTTGCGAAGCGATGGTCGCCGGGTCAGGTCACAAGATGGCTCCGACGTCGATACCCGCGCACGCTGACGTGGCACATCTGTGCTGAGACGATCTACGACGGTGTGTATCGCGGGCTGACCGTCGTGGAGATGCCCGTCGTGGGGATGCCCGTCGTGGGGATGCCCGTGATCCTGCTCACGAGACGTAAGTACCGGCACCATCGGGGGCACGGGAGATCCAAAGACGGATACCACTCCAACCGTCGATGCCGCTCGCGCAGCTCTGGATGAGATGACCGAGGGCTGGGGGAAGAAATACGGTGCGATCACCGGGTGCTGGGAGTCGGCGTGGGAAAAATATACCCCGTTCCTGTCCTAAAACCCCGAGTCGCCAGGTGATCTGCTCTACCAATGCGATCAATCCGCTCAACGCCCGGTATCGGTAAGCGGTGCGCGCTCGAGGAGATCTCCCCACCGAGCAAGCGGCTCTAGAGTGCCTCTATCGCGTCACTCGCAGCCTCGATCCCACCGGTGTGGGCCGAGCCCGGTGGACGATGCGGTGGAAGCCAGCTCTCAACGCGCTTGCCATCACCTTCCAAGACCGCTGGCCGACCGCAGAATCCTACTAATGAAAAAACGCTGGAAACACCGTTCGCGAGACGTCCCCCTGAGCGATGACACCAGTCGTAGCCCATAGATCTGATCACCAAGGCTTGGCGGCGTTCGCCATGCTCGGGTGCAGGATCAGCTCATCGGGGTCACGCCCCTTGGCGTGTACGGAGCCGCCCGAGGTTTGGCAGACGTGAGCGCCGTGCAGGAGCCGGTCAACGCTCACTGTCGCCGGGTTTTCGGCATGACCTCATCAAACCCGGCGGGATAAAGATTTGAGCTGACCGCGGTGGATCGCGCGCACGTTCCCTTCGGGCAAAGCCGATATAGGCAACAGGTCCTGATCTCAGAGATGAATCACCTTGAGCCCATCATCCGGATGGCCGAGCTCAACACCGCAAAGGCCCTCGCGCGGAAGACCCGCACAAACACCGGATTCCGGTGCGCAAATCGGCGCCTACCTGATCCTGCGATATGCGATCAAAGAATGACTCTGCGTAATACCGACACATATCACTTCAAGCCGCCCGTACTGGGGCCCTTGAGCGCATGCGCTGCCGACGTCACCCCCAAAGTTCGAACCCGCCCACGGAAATGCTGCAGCTGGAACCCGGCCTAGTTACACTCCGATAAGCTCAATGAGGCAGCACACACGTGGTCGAACGTCGTGGCATTGACTGGAATTCGATGCAAGGGGTCCTTGATGCCGACTGAATGGTGCCGTCTTTCGCGCAGCTGCTGTGGACACTATGACGCGTCCCCGCAGACCGGCAACTAATGCAAAAACGAAGAGAGCATACAGCAATTGACTAAAAGACCCCGCTCCGCTTACATAGTCGGCTATTATGGAATGTCCAACTACGGCGACGACCTTTTTTGTGAAGTTTGGCTAGCTCGAGGCGATGTCCTCCTTCCAGGACTGGACATACACATAGTTGGCCATAATCCCAGAATTGGAGCCCGCGTATTTTCGTCAAACACCCGGGTTGGAAGTATTTGGCGCGCAGCAATGGGGATCAACGCCGTGCTTCGTGCTCACATAATCGTGCTCGGTGGCGGCTCGGTATTGTCCGATATTAGCGGTGTTCGTCGCCTCCAATGGCGTTTCTCCAAATGTACTCGGACAGCGTTCCAATCCCTCGGAGTATCCGTCGGACCGTTCACCACAGAAGAACATCGAAATACTGTTTCAGCTTTCCTGAATGACAATGAGCGAGTAGTAGTTCGAGATAAGACTTCTGTCGATTCAGGGCTGACAATGGATCTTCCTCAAGAAATTGGAATGGGTGGTGATCTGGCGGCTCTACATCCTCGCGCTGGCATCCGGCATCGCGTGAGCGATGGCGTTAAGAGTGATCGACGGGTTGTTGGTCTGGCCCTTTGCAGAACTGTAGGGTTCGGCAATGAAGCAACTGACCGTTTGGTCCGAGCTCTCGCAATCGCCTTGGACTCGACTCGCACCATGGGAATCACTGACCACATCACGGTTATTTCGCTCAACGGACATTCGCTCCATGGCGACGAGGAGATTTCTACGCGAGCCGTGAATTTACTCCTCCAACTTGGCCTTAACGTCAACCTCGTTCGCTATGGCGATTTAGGGGTAGTTAGCACTTGGACGTTGCTAGCATCTTTCGATGCTGTCGTCGCAGTCCGATTACACGGTGCCATTAGCGCCTATCTTGCTTACGTACCATTTGTGCTTGTGGAATATCACCAAAAATGCACGGACTTCTCCATCGATATTGGTCAAGATCCGAAGCTAGTGCTAGATTCGACACGCAATCAGGAGCAAATGGAGCGCAGCATTACTACGTTGCTAACGGACGCACCTTCGCCCCTACTGGCTCCGCTCGATTACATCCTCCGAGCCGAGCGAGCGTATCTCCCTAGTATGAAAATGGGCGAGTAGCACCCGCCATAACATAAGCCTATTTGGCTTTTGAGGCGGGGGCTTGCGTCGAGATACGCGCTGCTCGCCGGTATTGAAGGGTTGGCATACCTATAGCTCAATTCGGGAGGCCGTGCCGAGTGATGCCTGTTCGGTTGGCCTAGATGTATACGCCTTAACCATTGTCATTAGCGCGTTAGATGTGCCTGTTGGCGGAGTTCTGCGGCACACGTTCGGGTTTGAGATATCCAAAGTGATTAAGTTGCTCTCCCCCTTCAGGAGCGGACTCGATCGAGGGCCGCCTGGCCAATAACGCCGGGATCATCAACCTCGGTCACATCGACATGCGTCGGCACCGTAACGATCAGGCCCGCGCCCACAACGCCTAATGGGAGTAACACCGGACTGGCCCGGACGCCGAGCCAGGCTCCCCCGTTACCTTGTAGGTAGCCCTTGAAGCTTTGCTTCTGAGGGGTGTTGGCCTGTTAGGCCCGGCATGGTTGCTGCCCCCAGTCGTTAATGATCCGGGGGGGTGTTGTCACCGGGCCTGACTGGTATTGGGTGATCGCTAATAGGGGCTCGACTGGAATTAGCTTCTTGGCCGAACGTAACGTGGATGCCGCGACTTGATGCCGTGGACAGGCCAACCGATCCGCATGGCTGACGGGAAACTCATGATTGAGAATTACGACAGCGTTGACGTGTTCATAGGCGTTGACGTTGGAAAAAGTGAACATCACGCGGTCGCTCTCGACCGCTCAAGGAAGCGACTTTACGACAAAGCGCTCCCCAACGACGAGGCCAGATTGCGGGCCGTGATCCAGAAGCTCAAGGTCCGCCGCACCGTGCTCTTGGTCGTTGACCAGCCCGAAACCGTCGGCGCGCTGCCGGTGGCTGTCGCGTATGCCGAAGGCATTCTCGTGGGCTATCTGCCTGGACTCGCGATGCGGCGCATCGCCGACTTGCACGCCGGCGAAGCGAAGACGGATGCCCGTGACGCGGCGATCATCGCCGAAGCTGCGCGCACTCTGCCGCACGCCCTCCGCCCGATCCACCTCGAAGACCAGCAGGTCGCGGAGCTGTCGGTGCTGTGCGGATTCGCACGATGACATCGTCGGCCAGATGACCGCGACGAGCAACCGGATCCGGGGGCTGCTGATGCAAATCCATCCAGCGTTGGAGAGGGTTCTGGGCCCGCACCTCGACCACCCAGCTGTCGTGGACCTCCTCCAGAAATACCCGATCCCGACCGCGCTGAAAGCCGTAGGGAAGGCGCGGCTCGGCAATCGCCTGATCAAGCTCGCCCCGCGCATGGGGCGCCGTTTGGCCGAGGAAATCTTCCAAGCTTTGTCCGAGCAGACGGTGGTTGTTGGCGGCACGCACGCGACTCGGGCCGTGCTGCCGCGTCTCGCCGAGCAGCTGGGGACGCTTCGTCGCCAACGCGCCGAGATCGCCGTCGAGGTCGCCGAGCTCGTCGCGGCGAATCCTTTGGAACCGATCATCAGGAGCATGCCCGGCGTTGGCGTCAGGACTGCCGCCCGCTTCATCACCGAGATCACTGGCAAAGAGTTCGCGACTGCCGGCCACCTCGCCTCCTACGCCGGCCTGGCACCCGTCACCCGGCATTCCGGCACTTCGATCCGCGGCGAGCATCCCTCGCGGCGCGGCAACAAAATCCTCAAGCGCACGCTGTTCCTGTCCGCTTTCACCGCCCTCAGTGACCCCATCTCACGCAGGTACTACGACCGCAAGATCGCCCAAGGCAAACGCCACAACCAAGCCCTCATCACACTCGCCCGACGCCGCTGTGACGTTCTATTCGCCATGCTCCGTGACGGCACCCTCTACCAAGCCGACCACCAACTCGCCGCTTGACAAGAACTGTGAGTCTTGGGGTGGCTGGTCCGGGACTGGCTGGCAGAGTTGGTGTTGGTCGCTCCACCGTGGTCGTGACTCATGACAAAACTGGCCCTCGCGGG